>CACZOP010000232.1 GCA_902782845.1 Oscillospiraceae bacterium
AGCATGCAGAATATCGGGAACCGACCTAATCAGGAGGATTCTTATGGATATTCCGATGTGAACGATCAGACGCTCACCGGTCAGAAGGGCGTACTCGGCGTGGTTGCCGACGGTATGGGCGGCCTTGCCGGTGGAGAAGAAGTCAGCGCTCTGCTTGTGGAGGATATGCTGCGGCAGTTTTCAGATCTTTCCGTGGCAAACGACCCTGTGACGGAGCTGGATCGACTCCTGAACCACGCGGTGCTGGAGGTCAACGGTTTTTTATCTCAAACGGTAGGTTTGCGAAAAAGCGGTTCAACGTTGACGGCCGTGATCTGCAAGGAAATGCAGCTGTCATGGGTCAGCGTCGGCGACAGCAGGATCGCGCTGCTCCGGAACGGAAGGCTGACTACGCTGAATGAGAGGCACGTCTACGGTGCGGAACTGGACGAAATGGTCCGGTTGGGAAAAATGACAAAAGAAGAAGCGCAAAATAATACCCATCGCGGAGAGCTTACAAGTTACGTCGGTATGGGGGACGTAAAGTACGTGGATCGCTCCGTTCGTCCTCTGAATCTGCAGGCCGGCGATAAGGTGATTCTGATGTCCGACGGTATATTTAACGCCCTCAACGACAAGGAGATCGCGTCGATCCTTCAGCTGCCGTCTGATATGATCGCCGAAGCGCTCGAAAACGGCGTTCTGTCAAAACAAAAGAAATATCAGGATAATTACACCGCATTGATTTTTGAGATTTGAGGCAGTATTCTATGGATATCAAGCGTTTATGCTTATATTGTATGGAAGCTGAATGCCGGCCGGACGGCATTTGCCCCATATGCGGTTCCGGCAGATTGATGGCACAGGATCCGTTCTGTGCTTTGCATCCGGAAACGATTCTGCATTCCAGATATGTAATCGGCCGGGTTTTGGGACAAGGCGGGTTTGGGATCACTTACCTTGCTTATGACATGAAAGAAAGCCGGAAGGTTGTATTAAAGGAATTGTTTCCTTCAGCGATGGTCCGCCGCACACGCGGTTCATCCGAGATCTCTGTTTATAAGGAAAATGATTTTTTTGTAAGATGCAGGCAGAGATTCATAGATGAAGCAAAAATGATCTATTCCTTCCGCGAAACCCCCGAAATCGTGGACGTGTATCACGCGTTTGTTGAAAACAACACCGGATACTATTCCATGGAATTCCTGGACGGTGAAACGCTGCAGGCGAAGCTGAGCAGAGAGAAACGCCGCATGACATGGGAGGAATTGCTACCGGTGACCGAAAGCATGGGCGCGGCTTTGCGGGCGGTGCATAGAAAGGGCAGTATTCACCGGGATATCAGCCCGGAGAACGTCTTTCTCTTACGCAGCGGGTCCGTAAAACTGATCGATTTCGGCGCGGCAAGGCATTACGGAAACAGTAACGGTTATACCGAGATCCTGAAAAAGAGCTATGCTCCCTATGAGCAATATCAGCGGGAGGGAAATCAGGGGCCGTGGACGGATATCTACGCATTTGCCGCGACTCTGTATTATTGTCTTACAAGAAAAACGGTGCCGGAAGCCATGTCCAGGTTGCTTACCGACAGACTGAAGCCGCCGTCATATTACGGCGCGGTGTTGTCTGATGCGGTTGAACAGGCGTTGCTGCGGGCGCTGAAAGTTAAAGCTGAATATCGTTTCTCGACCATCGAAGAATTTATGCGTGCGCTTCATGTGGATCTGCGTCCTCTGTTTCCTTGTGAAACGGAAAATGCAGCGACGAATCCAGGGGGGCAAACTGCGGCGCAATGGCGCATTCGCGGAGTTTACGGCGTTTACTGCGGACAGTGTTTTCTGATTAACGGTACGGTTGTACTCGGCCGTGATCCAACAAAATGCACGCTTGTTTTTCCGCAGGATTCCCCCGGAATCAGCCGTGTGCATGCAAGTTTATTTCCGGCGGAGAACGGCATTTTGTGTTTGCGTCGTGAGAGCGCCGGACAGATGCTTTATGTAAACGGGAATCCGCTGGGTGGGCAGGGAAGCATTGTGCCGCTCAGTCCCGGCGACCGTATTTCATTCGGACGCAATCAGGATTTTGTGATTGAACGTTTTGGCTGATTCGGGTCAACGAATAAGAAATGCGAACAACTTTCTCCCATATAAAAGAAAGGAAAGCCCTGCCGTATATTAGATAGCAGAGCGATATTACATAATGGATTACGATTTTTATTCAGACCGGGGCGGCAGAAATGTGAATGAGGATTCCGTTTTTGTTTTTGCGGATGAATCCGGCATTTGCGCGCTTCTTGCCGATGGTCTCGGCGGGCAGGGAAACGGCGATCTTGCATCGCAAACTGTGGTACGGTCGGTTATGGATTCCTACATGCGCGATCGGTCGGTGCAGCCATCTGCGGTGGCCGGTTATATCGGAACGGCAAATCAAAGGATCCGCGAAATCAATCAAGGCAAAAATACAACAATGACCACGATCGTCGGATTGTTTTCCGATCTTGCCGGGTGCACTGTTGCCCATGTCGGTGATTCACGCTTGTATCATTTCGCTGACGGTCGCCTTGTTATGCAGACGGTTGATCACAGCGTTCCGCAGATGGCGGTGGCGCTTGGAGAGATCTCGGCGGAGGAGATTCGTTTTCATCCGGATCGAAACCGGATTCTGCGGGCGATCGGCGCTGACGATCATGTAAAGTCCGATGTTCAGCAGTTGAAGCTAGCTCCGGGATTTCATGCTTTTTTGCTATGCTCCGACGGTCTCTGGGAATACGTCACAGAGCTGGAAATGGAAGCGGATCTGGCAAAATCAAAAACCGCAAAAGAATGGCTGCATTTTATGCGCTGCCGCAGAGATATGATCGCGCCTGATAATGCCGACAATAATTCAGGGATTACGTTGTTTCTGAATGTATAATACGTTGCGCAATCAACAGAAAATCAAAAAAGAGACCGGATCCGATCTCTTTTTTTTGTATATCCGAAATGGCATAAAATCTGAACTGCAGATCCTTATTAAGGGTCGGTTACAACGAACGGCGTATCCGGTTTTTTCGCAGAGGAGGTTGTGGTTTTTGCCGAGGTTGCAGAGGATGACGGTACAGTCGACCGCGCTACGGATTCTGTTCGTTTCGATGTTGATTCTGCAGTCGTCGGTTCCGGCGCATGTCCGCCCGGGCATCTTTCCGGCAAAGCGTCGACCCTGTACCAGCCGACGCCGGTGGAAGTGCAGTCGTTCCCTGCAAGCTTCCCCGTAACGGTGCAATAAGTTCTCTGTACCGCATCGCCGCCGAAAGCAAAATCTTTATAAGGAAGCCCGGCATGGATACGATCCATTACTTCTTTGAATACAGTGCCGGAGGGATTGGACCCGTAATAGCCTGTGTCGATCGTTTTTCTGTATTTGAAGCCGGACCATACTGCGGCGACATAATAAGCCGATCCGCCAACAATCCATTTGTCCTTGCTGTCGGAGGTGGTCCCCGTTTTTGCGAAGGTAAATTGATTGTCGATGGCAAAAGGTTTGCCGGTTCCGTTGCTGCGTGTAACGGTTTCATGCAATAAGCGGATCATGACGTCCGCCGTCCCGGGAGCAAGCACCTGTTCGCCTTCTTTGTCCCGTTCCAAAATGACCTTGCCGTCGGCGTCTTCCACTTTATAATATACGCACGGACGGTAATAGGTCCCGCCGTTACAGAAAGGAACATAGGCCGCCGTCATATCCAAAGGCGTCGTACCGTAATGCATCGCGCCGATAGCGAGCGCGGGATAGTTTGCATCTTCTGTGGAAAGCGTTGACAGATGGAATTTATCCTGCAGATAGGAATAGCAGAAATCAACGCCGAGAGTTTGTACGATCCTTGCCGGGATCGTATTGTAGGAGGGGGCGATGGCTTCGGGGAAGTTCAGCATCGAACTGTCGCCGGGATTTCCGCCGTAGTTGGTGGGCCATGGTTTTCCGGGGTTGACGCCGGTGATGCCGTAATTCATAAAACAGGACGACCAGTACAGTTCTCCGGAATCGATTGCCGGCCCGTATGCGCTCAGGGGTTTGATGGAAGAGCCGGGTTGTCGTGGATCGTCGGTTGCATAGTTCATGATACGGTTGCCTTGTTTCTGTCCGAGCTGCCCGACCATACCTACAACGCGGCCGCTGAAATCCATAATCACCATAGCGGATTGTATGGCGTTTTCGTTTTCAGTTTCTTTCGGAAAGGTAACCCGGTTATAGTAGACGGCTTCCAGCGTTTTCTGGATTTCCGTATCCACTGCAGAGTAGATTCGCAGACCGCCCAGATACACCTTTCTCCATGCCTCTTCTTTCGAGTAATTATACCGGGCGCACAGGTCGTCGATTACGGTATTGATGATATAATCTGTGTAGTAACTCTGATACGAATTGCCGGTTTCGGTTTCTTCTTCGGCTTCGGTGTTCCGGTTCAGGGTGCCGATCAGCTTGATCTTCTCACTAACGGCGGCGTCATACTCCGCCTGTTCGATCTTTCCTTGCTTGAGCATATAATCGAGGCATTGGATCGCCCTTGCCCGGTTTGTATCGTAATTGATGATCGGATCATATTTTCGGGGGGCGTTGGTGATGGAAACGAGAATGGCGGATTCCATCAGCGTCAATGCTTTCGGTTCCTTCCCGAAATAATACTGGGCCCCGGTTTTAATACCGTAACAGCCGTTATCGAGATAAATCGTATTCAGATATGCTTCGAGTATCTGTTCTTTTGAAAAATGCCGTTCAAGCGAGAGCGCGTTTTTGATCTCTTTATATTTGCGGATCAAAGTGCGCCTGTTTTCTCCCGTCAGGTTTTTGATCAGCTGTTGTGTTAATGTGGAGCCGCCCTGTACGTCGCCTCCCCGCAGATCGAGCAACATCACACCGATCGTACGGATCCAGTCCACCCCGTGATGGTTATAAAAACGTTTGTCTTCCAATGCAACAACAGCTTCTTTTACATAAGGAGATACGTCGTTGAGAGAAATCGGCGTCCGATCCTGCGAACCGTGCAGGCGAGTCTCTTCAAATAATTCGCCCTCGGCGTTATAGGCATAGATGATACTGGTTTTTTCCTGATTGTTCAGGTAGCTGTCAAGGTCGATATAGTCGATACCGGCAACTTCCTCTTCTTTTTTCATTCCGCCGATCAGACCGAGATCCGAACACAGCGTAAAAAGGACGGAGCAGCCGGTAACGATACAAATCAAAAAAAACGAAAGAATGCAAAGACCAATGAGCTTCGTTTTTCTGCTCTTCGGTTTTCTCGCATTTTTTCGTTTTTGATCAGTCTGATTTTTTTTCATTCAAAAGCTTTCTGTACCGTAAATAGTCTTCCAGTATAATGACGGCTGAAACGGCGTCTACCGTTTGTTTCCTTTTTTTCCCGCGCGTATCTGTAAAATTCAGGATGTTATGCGCAGAAACCGTCGTCAGACGTTCGTCCCGGAGGATGACTTCGATCCCGCTTGCTTCAGAAAGAGCTGCTGCAAAACCGCGGCAGGCCTGCGCGCGAAACCCTTCGCTGCCGTCCATGTTTTTCGGAAGCCCCATAACGATCAGCTCCGCTTTGTTTTCTATGGCGGCTGCGCTGATTTTTTGCGTCAGCGCAGCCGCGTCTTTTTCATGGATGACACCGATGGGCACGGCAAGGATCTCGTTTTTGTCACAAACCGCAAGGCCGGTACGCGCGTCGCCGTAATCTACGCTCAATATCACCATGGATTATTCTTCCACGTTGACAAACGGCTGCTCCTGCGTGGAGGGCGTCGTCGGCGGAGCTGCGGTTGCGGGAGGCGGAGCTGCTGAAGTTGCGGGAGGCGCGGTGGGCGTTGTCGCGGGCGTTTCGGTGGTTACCGTTGCCGTTGTGGCCTCAGTGGGCTCGGGTCCTACAACGTCGGTGGGGGCGTTTGTGGTAACGCCGGATTTTGACGTGCTTTCAGCCGCCGACGTTCCCTCTGTGGATTTCTTTGTGGTCGCGATTCCTTCGCCTCGTGTACCTCCAAAGCCTGCATGGGTCGTACATCTGGGCGGAAGCGCGTCGATTCGGTACCAGCCGACGCCGGTGGAGCCGCAGGTGCTGCTGGCAAGGTTGCCGGAAATGCGGCAATAGGTACGCTGTACCGCGTCGCCGGTATACTCAAAATCTTTGTAGGGAAGTCCTTCATGGATCCGGTCCATAACCGCTTTCCAGAGCTTTGCCGAGGGGTTGGAGCCGTAATAACCGGTATTGATCCTGTTTCTGTATTTGAAACCGGACCAGGTAGCGCCCACGTAATACGCGGAGCCGCCGATGAACCATTTATCCTTGATATCCGAAGTTGTTCCGGATTTGGAGAAGGTAAACTGGTTGCTGATCGGATAGGGATTTCCGGTACCGTTGCCCGCGGTAACGACGTTTCGAAGCAGGTGGATCATAACGTCGGCGGTACCCGGATTCAAAACCTGTTCACCCACGGTGTCGCGTTCCAGGATCACCTTGCCGTTGGAATCCTCCACCTTATAATACACAGCGGGAATATAGTAGGTGCCGCCGTTACAGAAGGGGACGTACGCCGCAGTCATATCAAACGTGGTGGTTCCGTAATACATGGCGCCGATCGCAAGCGCGGGATAATCGTCGTCCTCTTTCGCCAGCGTGGAAAGATGGTATTTATCGCGGAGGTAAGAATAGCAGTAATCAACGCCGAGCGCCTGAACGATCCGCGCAGGAACCGTATTGTAAGAAGGCGCGATCGCTTCGGGGAAGTTCAGGAACTGGTTGGGCGAACCTGCAACGCCGCCGTAGTTGGTGGGCCAGGGCTTGCTGCCGTTGACGCCGGTAATACCGTAGTTCGGGAAATAGGAGGACCAGAACAGCTTACCGGAATCGATTGCCGGGCTGTAGGCGCTCAGCGGTTTGATGGACGAACCGGGCTGACGCGGGTCGGATACGCAGTAGTTCTGTACGCGGTTGCCCGATTTGTGGCCGAGCTGACCGACCATTCCGAGCACGCGGCCGGTGAAATCCATCACGACCATCGAAGACTGGATCGCGTCGTCTGTGTCTTCCTCGTGGGGCAAAGTGATACGGTTGGTGTAAACGTACTCCATAATTTTCTGGATCCGGACGTCTACCGCGGAGTAGATACGAAGACCGCCGAGATATACCTTCCGCCAGGCTTCTTCCGCGGTGTAGTTGTATTTTTCTCGCAGGTCGGCGATGGTACGGTCGATAATATAATCGGTATAATAGCTTTGATACTCGTTTTCATCGCCGTCGGCAAGATCGCGGTATGTTACCTCTTCATCTTCATCTTCGGAATCGTCTTCATACAGCTTGCCGACAAATTTTACGTCTTCAGCGAGCGCGTCGTCGTATTCATCCTGTGTGATCATGCCCTGCTCGAGCATATAGCCGAGGCACATGACCGCGCGGTTATGGTTCAGGTCGTAGTTGTAAAGGGGATCGTATTTACGCGGCGCGTTTGTGATGGAAACGAGGATCACGCTTTCCATCAGCGTCAGTTCTTTCACGCTCTTGCCGAAATAGAACTCCGCGCCCGTTTTTACGCCGTAGCAGCCGTTATCAAGGTAGATCGTGTTCAGATATGCTTCGAGAATCTCGTCCTTCTGGAAATGGCGCTCAAGCGAAAGCGCGTTTTTGATCTCGTTGTATTTTCTTATCAGGGTGCGCGTATTGTTGCCGGTCAGGTTCTTGATCAGCTGCTGCGTCAGGGTAGAGCCGCCCTGTACGTCGCTGCCGCGCAGGTCCATAAGCGCCACGCCGAACGTGCGGATCCAGTCGACGCCCTTGTGATCATAGAAACGTTTGTCTTCCAGCGCGATCACAGCGTCCTTCACATAATGCGAAATGTCCTTCAGCGCCACAGGTGTCCGGTTTTCCGTGCCGTGAAGGCGAGTCTCTTCAAAAAGGTTCCCGTCTTCGTCATAAGCATAGATGATCGTTGTTTTCTGCTGGTTGTTCAGATAGTTGTCCAGATCTATGTAATCGATCCCGGCTACGTCTTCCGAATGATCCAGATCCCCGATGGAAATCAGACCGATATCGGAAAGCACGGTATACATGATCGATCCGGCAGTAACAACGCCGATCATAAACAAGGAGATGAACACTGTGAGAATCGCTGTGCCGACCTTGCTGCGCTGCTTTTTCTTTTTCTTTGACTTTTTCGGTTTTTTCTCAGCCGCAGCAACATCATTGTTCTTTTTCATATTGCTTTGCCCTGCAGTGTACCGCCTGCCTGTTCGGCCGGCGGCCTTATCCTGTCCTTTCTTTCCCGTGGGGTCCGGAATAAACGCCGGATCCCGCTGTTTATAACTGTACAGAATGTATTATAACACATAAATTCAAAAATGTTAATCCCTTTTTTAAATATTTAATAATTTTATATTTTACAATATTTTGAACAATTTTTACAAAAGTATACCTTATTTCTTTTTTCTGATTATGATTACAGAAAAACGGTATTTAGAATTCCGGGAAACACAGGGGATCTGTTCATGAAAAAGCTCAACCGTATCGGACGTGTTCCCACACCGCAGCTTATTATCTGGTGGGCGGTTCGCGCGTCGCTTCTTACATTCAGTATTTACGGTCTGCTCCACAATTCCACAACGCAGTTTTTAATGGGGCTGTTTGCCATCGCGTTTTCACATATGTGGGATATGTGGCAGCTGTTCGGCGGAAAATCCTTTATTACGCGGGTCGGTTATTTCCCGCAGACCCTCTTGAATCTGTTTTTGTTCTTCGGCGTCGTGGTTGGCTACGTGCTGAACACAAAAACGAATTTTGCTTACGTGGATATTGTTGAGCACTTCATTGCCGGTGTTGTGGCTTCGTATTTTGCTTACGATTTTGCCGTGGCGTTTCAGGGAAAAAGCCGGCATCTGAGCCCTGCGCTCGCATCTATGTTCGCTCTGTGCTTCGCGGTGATGCTTTGCGTAGCCTGGGAGTTTTATGAGTTTACGATGGACCGGTTATACGGCTATACGCTCCAACGTTCCTTTATTCTGGATGAAGGAGGGCTGGTGGATACCATGCTCGATCTGATCCTCGGCGCATCCGGCGCGGTGGTCGGCATGTTTTTCGTAGCTTTCAGCAAAAACGGGATTATCGGTAAAAACCGCAGGGAAGTCCGCGCCCGTGTGAAAGCGCAAAGCAAACTGGATCGCGAAACCGAGCTTCGCTATCTTGCGGAGCACGCGGAATAAAACTTTTCAGAATTATAAGCATAATAACAAAAACAGCGGCGCTCCGTGAATGGAGGCAGCCGCTTTTTTTGCAGTGTATGAAGATCAATACCAATCGTAGATTATTTCTTTCTCCCCGAATACCCAATGCGCTGGGCAGCAGGTTTCCATCCAGTCTTTCGGGATCCCTGTCGGCTGCCGTTCTGCCGCGGTGTGCAGCGCTTTTATGAGTTCTTCCTGTTGGGCGGGCGACAGAGAAGCAGGCGCTACGGAAACAAAGAGCGGCGTTCCGGAATTTGCAAGAAGATCGAGCCATTGCCGGTTTTTCTCCCACGGTACAGCGGGCGTGATCCCAACGCAGTCGGCGTCGGCGGCATAAAAGGCGTTATGCTGCGGCATGCGGAAGGCGAGAGTGTTTACCCCCATTTTTCTGGTGCGTTCCCATTCTCTGCCGCTGGTGTCGTCGCCTGTGCGATTGAGCTCCATATAACCCACGCCCAGATGCCCCACGGTGTTGCAGCCTAAAACAAGTGCCTTTCCACCGGCGGCGTCACGGATCGTTTTGTATAAAAGTTTCATCAGCTCAGCGGTGGTCAGATTCCGGTTGGCGAAATGGATGTTTTCTCTGCAAAGCGGTTCCGTCCTCTGAAACCCCCAGGCGCCGATCATATCATTGGTTGAAAAGTCGTGTTTGATCAGCTTGTATCCCCAATCGGTGAGGGTACGGATATCTTCTTTTATGATTTCAAGCGTTTCTGGGATCGAAGGATCGAGAATATAGTCCGCTTTGTCGCGGTAAATCATGTCGGGGATATAGTCAGCCCTATTCTGGAGCGGACGCATCCATATCCCGGGCAAAACGTCAAGCTCGCTGATTTTTTTCGCAAGATCCCCCATGTCGGAAAAACGTGGGTTGGAACATCGCCAATCGCCGCCGATAAAGCCAGAGGGACGTTCCTTTTGCCAGCAATCGTCGATCACCATATAAGGACGGTTAGCGATTCCCTCCGTGAATCGCGCGAGCTCCTGCGCCGCGGCATAGATTTCCCGTTCCGAAGAGTTTCCGTAGGCGTAATACCAGTTGTTGTAACCATAAACGGGTGCGGTTGGGAAGACTGCGCTTTCGGAAAGCAGTTTTGTATACTCAGCCGCCGCGGCAAATGGGTCGTCGGTTTCGGCCCGGGAAAAAACAAGAGCCGCACAAAGCAGTTCCCGTCCTGAAAGTACAGTCCCGTCGGCGCCGCAGGAGACATCAAGTGTCAGTGTGATCCCGCCGGGGTCGCAGCGGAAAGAACAAAGCGCATCCGGTCGGACCTTAACGCCGTAAAGTGCAAAGACTTTACGGTCATATGCGTAAAAATACCATGGCATAACCCGGTGCGGAACATAACCGCGCCATTCAAGATCGCCATAGCCTCGTTCCCAGTGGTCGCCGCAAAACCGCGCGTTTTCAGGCATTTCGGCATCCCAGCGTAAAACGATAGCCTTTACAGGGGTTTTGTTCGCAGACAAGCGGATCTCATTGTTCTTTATCGACAGCGTAAGGTCATCTTTTGTTATTTTTTCCGCACCCCTGAACTCCGTTGTGTACAACTCCGTTTGAACGGTCACGCGGGAGGGGAGCGTTAAAATGGTTGGAAACATAGTTGTGCTCCTGTAACTTTATTATTCCTTCATCAGATCTTCGCCCGCGCCCATCATGGGAATATCCACCGCCGTAGCGTCCTCCAGACGGAACATCATCAGCTTGTGACCGGTTTCATCGTTGTAGATGCCTTTAAGCTGCGGCATGGCTTCCAAAGCAGCTGCGAAGTATTTCGGATCTGTTTCAAAAACGGCCTTTCCGGTATACCGCAGCCAATGGCCGTCATTTTTACAGGCGACGATCTCGACTTTCGGATTCGCCTGTAACTGCCGGTAAACCTCCTTAAAATCGCCTACGCCGAAAAGGAGCTTGCCGTCCGTTTCCATGTGTGCGCCGAGCGGGCGGCACTTTGGCTGGTCGCCGTCCACGGTTGCAAGGAAAAACACGCCTGCTTCAGTTAAAAAATTGTTGATTCTGCTCATAATCTGATCCTCCGTGATTTAAAAATAATAAAAGCTGCTCCGTTATCGGGAACAGCTTTATTTTAGCATATCGATGACGCTTGTGCAAGAACAAAGCCGGGAATTAACGGAGCTTTTCCACCAGTAACCGTTTATACTGCAGAAATTCTTCCGTAAGAGTAAAATCATCCGGGCGCGGCTTCGGCGAGTCGATTCTGATTTCGGTTGTGATCTCTCCCGGATTGTTTCCCATAATATACACTCTGTCCGAAAGTAAGACCGCTTCGTCGATGTCGTGTGTGATAAACAGGGTCGAAAGCGAGATCTCCCGCATCACGTTCAGATACCAGCGGTGCATGGCGCTTTTTGTGAGCGTATCCAGCGCAGAAAACGGTTCGTCCAAAAGGGCGATTCCCTGAGAAGCAAGATAAGTTCTGAGCAGCGCCGCCCTCTGACACATGCCGCCCGAAAGCTGCACCGGATAGCGCTTTTCACAGCCCTCCAGCCCGAATTTTGAAAACTCTTTTGCTGCTTTTGCCCGGGCGTCCGCTTTTTTTTCTCCGCGGATCAGCAGCCCCAGCGCCGTGTTGTCGAGAATCGTCAGATGCGGGAACAACAGATCCTTTTGCAGCATATAACTGATTTTGCCGGGTTTGCCGGTGATCTCTTCGCCCCGCAAGAGCACCTGCCCTTCGTCCGGCATATAGAGACCGGCGATCACGTGGAAAAGCGTGGATTTGCCGGTGCCGCTTTGTCCCAAAAGGCAGACGAGCTCTCCTTCATTCAGCGTCAGATTTATGTTTTTTATGATCGTATTCCCGCCGAAGGACTTTGAGACGCCCCGTACTTCAAGAAGAGGCGCGTTATCCAAGATATTCATTGGTATAGCCTGTTCCGGCAGGCAGTTCCTTTTCCACAACGCCGTTGTCGTTCAGCCACTTGTAAAACGCGTCCCATCTGGCGCCGTCGATCTTGCCCCAACTGTCGGCGTCGGCGATATACTCTTTCGAGAGATAGGCCTGGCTTTGCTTTACAAGCTCCGCCTGATCTGCCAGTGTACCGGTGTCGTCGCTGTCGATCAGGATCTGCGCGGCTTCCTCGGGATTCTCGGCGGCGAATTCATAGCCTTTTTTCACTGCGGACAGAAAAGCCTTTGTAATTTCGGGATTTTCTTCCATAAAGGCGTTGTTGCCGATGATCACAGGGGTGTAGTAATCAAAGGTGGGGTCGAGATCTTTCAGATAGAAATAGTCGAAGTCAAAACCCTGTAGCTGTGCGTTCACACCGCTCCAGCCATAGTAGATCCAGATGGCGTCGGTCTGATTTGCTTCCAGCGCGCCGGGTTCGTCTGTGATGTCGTTGGGGATCAGCTGCACTTCGTCCCAGTTGCCGCCGTCCTGCTCAACAAGGTATTTGAGGATCGCCTGTTCCGTAGCGTAATTCCAGGTGGAGTAGCGTTTGCCGCTCAGCCCTTTGGGGCTTACAATGCCATCGCCCTTGCGGGAGATGATGCCGGAGGTGTTGTGCTGCAGCACGGCTGCAACGGCGGTAATCCCCAGCGGTTCGTCGGCGGCGAAAGCGTCCGCCAGCGTGTCCTGCGCTTCCATGCCGAACTGTGCGTGGCCGGAAGCCACAAACTGCGTATAGGTCTCGCCGAGATAGGCGATCTCAACATCAAGCCCGGATTCGGTGAAATAGCCTTTGGCTTTCGCTACATAAAGGCCGGTGTGGTTTGTGTTCTGCGTCCAGTCCAAAGAAAAAATAATCTTTGTCAGGGGCGTGTCCCCGTCGGAAACGGCGTCATCTGTTTTTGTTCCGCTGCCCCCGCCGCAGGCAACGAGCAAAAGAAGCATGCTGAATACCATAAGTAACGCTGTTGTTTTTCTGATTTTCATTTTTTTGATTCCTTTCGGTTTATTGTTTTTGTTTTGCTTGCAGCCATGGCGTAAGCAGACGGCTCGCAAGGGATACCAGAAGCATCAGCAACAGGCTGATAATGATGATCAGGATAATCACGGCGAACATCTTGTCGAATGCGTAGGCTTTTTTCACTTTTGTCATATAAACGCCGAGTCCACGGAAGCCGCCGAGCCATTCCGCAATCACCGCTGCGACGATGGCGTAAGAGGTGGAGATCTTCAGGCCTGAAAAAAAGTAGGGAAGTGAGGAGGGGAGTTTCAGATACCGGAAGATCTTAAATTTCCCGGCGCCCATGCTCTGCAGAAGAGAAACGGCGTCCGGATCCACGCTTTTGTAGCCGTCGAGCAGCGCCACTGTGATGGGAAAAAAAGTTGTGAGAACCACAAGCGCGATCTTCGGCTGCATTTCATAGCCCATCCAGAGCACTAAAAGCGGCGCGATGGCGATGGTCGGGATCGTCTGTGTGATCACGAGCAGGGGATAGAGCGCTTTATAAAGCGCCGTAAACCGGTCCATGAGCGACGCGAAAATAAAAGCCAGAACGATGCCGAGCACCAATCCGAGAGCGGCTTCAATCACCGTGATCTTTGCCTGTCGCATTAAAAACGGAAATTCCGAAATAAACGCGCGGAATACCGCGCCCGGCGACGGCAGCATATAGGACGGAATCCACCGGAAACCGCAGACTGCGGCCCAGATCCCGATGAGCAAAGCCAGCGCCAAAATCGGCGAAAGTTTATTTGTGATATTTAGAGACTTTTTTATCAATGGTGAGCACACCTTCCTCCGGTTTATAAGAGACCTTGATATACGCGGAAACACCGGGGCAGCCGGCTCTGAGCGCCACGTGCTGACATTCTTTCACGATATCCATTAGCCGGTCGTAATCGTCGCCTTCGATGGTGGTTTCAAAAGGCCCTACGTAATAATTGAGTCCCGTGCCCGCGATATAGGCGATCACTTCATCCACGATTCGTACTGTTTCGTTGTCATCCAGAGTGTTCGGCAACACCTGAATTGCTACGCTTGCCTGCATTTTTCTTACCTCCTATTGTTGCAAAAGCTATCGTCCCGCAAAACAAAAGCCCGCGGAAAAATACCGCGGGAGCAATGGCTTATTTATGTTCCCTACGCCGGCATTATCCGAACAGGTTCTATGGGTTCCGGTCCACCGGTCTCAGCCGCAAAAGCAGCACCCCTTTGATTTGCAACTGTATCATAGCACGATTTGTGCGGTCTGTCAATCCGTTTTCTGCATTATTTACGCCACGTGGATCAGCAGCGGGATCTCCAGCATCCGGCTGTCGGCGCTTACTTCGGTCAGACCGGAAGTATAATTGATCTGCAGAGAAGCCTGATAGTCCCCTTTGTCGGGAAAAAGGGCTGTTACTGCGACCTTCCAAGTCAGCGGAACGCTTTTTCCGTCGGCAGCCGGTAGCAGCAGATTCTCCGGTACCGTGTTTTCGAGCGCCGGCGTTTGGCACAGAAAAACGGCTTTTTGGTAAGAAAGCCCGTTGACGGTGATGTTGTCGATCCTGCCGTAAAGATCCGCTTCGCTTTTCTGTACTGTCAGGAGAAAGGAGATCTCGCAGGGATCATTGGCGGAAGCCGGTTTTTGAAATGTGAATTCCGTAGCGTCTGCCGAAATATCCACCCTGTCCACAAGTGTGTGATAATACCCGCCTTTGATGTCGGTCGGCTTTTGCGCCGCACGGATGGCAAACACCGTCAGCGGGATGCTGACCAAGAGAAACAGGAGGCTGAATGCCGAAATCAGTTTGTTGTTATTCATATTTTTTCCTCTTGTATTATTATACATTGATTACCCAAACGCGCCGCATCGCAGAAAATCACAGCGGCTGCTTCTGTGCGTCATTGCCGGGATCCAGTTTTGCCGTCGCTTCATAAAAGGATTCTTTTGAAAAAAAAGCGTTCAGTGTTTTGAGCATCATGGAACCCGAAAGGCGGGCGGGGAGCCCGCAGCTCCTGAGCAGCTCCCGCCGTTTTTCAGCCGCGCCTTCAGCGCCCGTAAGACCGGCGGCGTAGAGATCCGCCGTGGTGATGGCGTCTTGGGGTTTTTCATCGGATTCAGAGAAGAAACCGCTTTGTTTCAGAGCCTGTGTGAGCGCCGCTGTGTCCATGCCCTCCACTCCGAGTTTTCCTTCTTTTGAGGGCGCTTCCTTGCGCTTCTCTTTGCCATATACGTCGGGGATGTAGGCGTTCACAACGTCTGCGTTTCGGGCGATTTTCAGCACGTAATTCCGGATCTGAAAACCCGCCGCGTCGGAATCCGTTAAGATCAGCAGCCCCTTTTGTTTCGCAAGCGTCCGGATGTAACACTGCTTTTCTTTGTCAGAAAAAATCCCGAAGCCGTCGGTGGTGACGATCAGCGCGTCCGTCAGGGCGGAGAGCCGGATCTGATCGTATTTTCCCTCCACGATGATAGCCCTATCGGTGTGAAACATGAGTTCCCTCCGTTTTCGCTACTGCCGAGAGTTTTGCAATCACTTCCGTTAACAGGATTTCGGGCTGCGCGGCAGTGCTTTTGCTTTTTACGTCCGCCTGCAGCAGAATATCCAGCGACTTTTTAATGGCGGTCAAACGCATAGCGTCGGCGAATCCGCCGATTTTTTTGAAAACGTAAACGCTGTTTCCTTTGTATCCCATAGCGTCGGCAAAATCAGGTACGCTTTTGCCGGCTGTTTTTGCAACTTTCAGCCGATACAGATTCACGTAACTGCCAGCGAGCGCACCCAAAATGGATTGCAGCGGCGTCTTCTGCCGGAGCAGCTCCTGCACGATGGCAAAAGCTTTGTCTGTGTCCCCGGTGAAAATGGAACTGCTCACGTCGAAAACAGAGGCTTCCACCGTGGGGACAGCCGTCCGGTCGATCATTTCTTTTGTGACAGGTTCTCCGTCGGCATAGGCGCAAACCTTATTGAATTCGTTGAGCAGCGTCTGCATATCGTCGCCCACGGTCTCGATCAGATAACGGGCTTCCGGTTCGCCTATAGAGGTGCCGCGCTGAGAAGCGCCCTTGATCAGCATTTTCACGGTTTTGTTCTGGGGGCGGTGGTTGAGCTCCGCCACAACGCCGCGCTGTTGAAAAAGGTCGATCACGTCCGCCCACTTCGCGTTCTGTCTGCGGTTATATACCACAGGGATCGTTGTAAAGTAAAAGATCATTACAGTGGATTCCGGCAGCTCCGATAAGGAAGCCGCAAACGATTCCTGTTGTTTGCTGCCGAGGCTGTTCAGCGTGTAATTTTTAACAAGAAGACAGGTTTTGTCACACATGACGGGAAGATTGTCCGCGTCTGCGAAGATGCTTTCCAACGGCGTATTATCATCTTCGTATTTATGAAAATTAAAGAAGCGCAGCGTCTCATCCACTGTCAGATCGATGAGTCTGTTACAATAATACTCTTTGAGATAATCGTCGTCGCCGAAAATAAACCATATATTTTGCGTCGGATCGTTTTTCAGCAGCTTATTGAGCCTGTCTTCGTCCAGGATCGCCATAGGGACAATCTCCTTGTTTCTGTATGTTAAGTATCTTTTTCAGTGTGTCACCGCAAGGCGGAACGGGTTGATGGCGGAAATCTGATGCGCGTCGGCGCCGAGTGGAATCAGCCGTAGATTGTTTGATTGGCGGATACGAAAGCCGCAGACAGGGGAGACCGTATGCGTGATCCGTGCAGTTTCAGCTCTCAGGATCGTCGACTGTGTTGTCGTTTTTTGCGGACAGTGCCGAAACGATCTGTTCCATCGCTCCGATGGGAGATTGCCCGCGGAGCAGCCGTACCGAATAATACGGCTTTGCCGAAGCGTTTGCCATGACTCTGCCGCGCAGCACCGAGAGCTTTGCGAGAGTTTCTTTTTCGATCCGTGATACAAAAAGGATCAGGCTGCCGCCCCGCTGTGTGATCTCGGTTATACCGTTTTCGGCTGCGGTGTTCTTCATCAGAGCGATTTTGATGAGCCCCATCACGCTTTCGGGCGGTTCTCCATAGCGGTCGATCAGCTCGTCGGTCACGTCCTCCGCATCCTCCGTGTTGCGGATATCGGCGATCCGTTTATAGATGGCGATCCTCTGTGCATAGTTTTTGATATAACCGTCGGGAATATGCGCGTCGATCTGGATATCCACCAGGCAGTCCCGATGGGGTTCTGTCGGCACGTCTTCGTTTTTCAGTGCCGCAACCGCGTCGGAAAGCAGTTTTACGTACATATCGTAGCCGACGGCCTCCATGTGTCCGTGTTGCTTTGCGCCCAGCAGGTTCCCCGCGCCGCGGATCTCGAGATCCCGCATTGCGATCTTAAAGCCCGAGCCGAACTGGGTGAATTCACGAATAGCAGAAAGACGTTTGTCGGCGATCTCGCTGATCTCTTTCCCTCGACGGTAGGTACAGTAAGCGCTGGCCCGACGGGAGGAACGTCCGACACGGCCGCGCAGCTGATGAAGCTGCGCCAGCCCCATGCGGTCGGCGTCCTCGATAATCAGGGTGTTGACGTTCGGTACGTCCACGCCGGTTTCTATGATCGTGGTGCAGACCAGAATATCAATCTCACCCTCCACCAACGCTTTCCAGACGTTGGAAAGCTCGTCTTCGTCCATTTTTCCGTGGGCGATGCCGATATTGGCGTCAGGGAACAGCTTTTTAATTTCCGCCGCCGTTTCCTCAATGTCTTCCACACGGTTATGCAGGTAATAGATCTGGCCGCCGCGCCGGAGCTCTTTTTCCATTGCCTGCTGTAAAATACCCCAGTCGTGTTCCACTACATAGGTCTGCACCGGAAAACGGTCCAGCGGGGCTTCTTCGATCACCGACAGGTCGCGGATCCCCATCATGGCAAAATTCAGCGTACGGGGAATGGGGGTTGCTGAAAGGGTCAGTACGTCCACGGTGGGGAACTTTTCTTTGAGCTTCTCTTTCTGTGCTACGCCGAATCGCTGTTCCTCGTCTACGATCAAAAGCCCCAGATCCTTGAATTCCACGTCTTTTGAAATGATGCGGTGTGTGCCGACGACAACGTCCACCGCGCCGGTTTTCAGGTTGGTGAGCGTCTCTTTTTGTTGTTTCGGCGTGCGGAAACGGCTGAGCATATCTACTTCCACCGGGAAGCCCTCCATCCTGTGCAGGATGGTCCTGTAATGCTGGAACGCGAGGATGGTGGTGGGAACAAGGATCGCAGCCTGTTTGCCGTCGCATACACATTTGAATGCGGCGCGCAGGGCGACCTCCGTTTTTCCGAAGCCCACATCGCCGCATAGCAGACGGTCCATAGGGCAGCGTTTTTCCATGTCGCCTTTGATCTCATCGATGCAGCGGAGCTGGTCGTCGGTCTCGTCAAATTCAAACCGGCGCTCAAAATCGCTTTGCATGTCAATATCCGGCGAAAAAGCGTAGCCTGGCGTTGCCTGCCGCCTGGCGTAGATCTGAATAAGCTCTGCGGCGATATCCTTAACGGCGGAACGAACGCGGTTTTTTGTCTTTTCCCATTCTCCTGTGCCGAGCCTGTTGATTTTCACCGTGCGGCTGCCGTCTTCTTCATGGGGACCCACGTATTTCGATACAAGCTCCAGCTTTGTAACCGGAACGAACAGTACGTCTCCTTTTGCGTAGCCGATTTTGATATAATCCTTGGTGACGCCTTCCATCTGTACCTTTTCGATACCCTCGAAAATGCCGATGCCGTTGGTGGCGTGGACGATGTAATCGCCCTTGTGCAGCTCTTCCAGCGAATTGAAGGCGTTTGGGTTCTTTTTCTGTTTTTTAACAGTCCGGCGGATGCTTTTTACATCGCGGCCGTAGGCGACGATATGCGCTTTGCCGCCGGCGTATTCAAGTCCGGCGCTGATGGTGCCGGGCAGCACGGTGACGTATCCCGGCTGAAAAAGCCCGGGCGGGATTTTGCAGAACAGAGCGGGAATCTCGTCGTCCGCCAGTTCCTCCAACAGCCCCTGCGCCGCCTTTTCGGTACCCGCGAATACCACCACGCAGTATTTGTTTCGTAACGCCGGGGATATGTCCTCCAGAAGGATCTTATAGGAACCGTCCCATCTGGATGTCTGATTTACGCCGTAGGTGATGAGATCTTTCACAGGCGTATCGAAGCTTCCTCGGGCAAAATTATCGAGGTAAACGGTTCTGCGGCGTGAATATTCGCCGCAAAGATCAGAAAAACCGAGATAATATCTGTCCAGCCCCTTGCATAGAACGCCGTCCAGAAACAGGCTCTTGATTTCTTCGTTCCGGTATTTTTCCAGTGTGACGGCACGGTCTTTGACGTTCCCGGATTCGCACACACACAAAAAGGCGTTATCGTCGAGATAGTCGAATACCGTGGCGATCCCGGGATACGCCAACGGAAAATATTTGTCCATCGCCCCTGGCAGCAGGCCGCCGCGGGCGGCTTCCAGATCTTTTTCGAGCAATTCCTTCGCGGTTTTCGCCGATTTCCCCCGCAAACCGGAACTCAGGTTTTCGAGCTTTCTGCAAAAAGCTTCCGTGTTTTCAAACAGGACTTCTGTGCAGGGGCAGATCACGATCTTATCCAGAGGGTCGGTACGGCGTTGCGAAATCAGATCAAAGGTGTTGATGGTGTCGATCTCGTCCCCGAAAAACTCAATACGGACGGGGAGTTCGGAATTGGAAGGAAATATATCGAGAATCCCGCCCCGCAGGGAAAACTGGCCGGCGCCTTCCACCATGTCTGCAGAAGAATACCCGGCTTTCACGAGTTTAAGACGTACGTCGTTTACATCTGTCTCCTGACCACCGTAGATTGTAAAACTGCTGTTGATCAGTGTCTTTTTTGGGATCGTATGCTGCAAGGCGGCTTCTGCGGAGCAAACGATGGCTTCGCACTCGCCGGATACCGCTTTGAAAAGCGCGCCGATTCGCTTCTGCTCATAATCGGAAGAACTGTTTTCGGCGTTGAAACAGAAGTCCCTGGCGGGAAAATGGACCGCGCGCGTACCGAAGGTGTTCAGATCGTCACAGCATCTGATCGCAGTTTTTTCATCTGCGGTCAAAACCAAAGCGCCGCGCGAAAAGTGTTCGCACAGCGTGTGGATCATCAGGTGTTTTGCGGCGGCGCCGAGCCCCAACATCCCCAGTGGAAAACTGTTGTTTTTTACATCTCGCGCCAGAGATTTAAATTCTGCGCCGTTTTGATAAAGAAAAGAAAAACAGCTCATAGGGTCAACCGTTATACTTGTTCATTGCTTCTTCGGGTTTGCCGTCCACCATCAGTTCAATAGAAGAAACGGCTTTTTCCATCGTTTGCCGCATAATTTCCAGATCCGCTTTGGAAAACTTGCCCAGCACATGATCTTTCAGGTCGGAATCCGGGTCTTTGCGTTCTCCAACGCCCAGATTCAGCCGGGGGAATTCCTCAGTGCCGAGATGCGCGATGATGCTTTTAATGCCGTTGTGTCCGCCGGCGGAGCCTCTGAGCCGGATCCGCAAAACGCCGGTGGGCAGCGAAATGTCGTCAAATACAACGATCACGTGATCAGGCGGGATTTTATAGAACGCTGCTGCGGCGGCAATGGATTCGCCGGAGTTGTTCATATAGGTTTGCGGGCGCATGATCAGACAGGCGTGCCCGTTGACGGAAACGGGCACAGTCAGTGCGTTGAACTTAAATCGGTCCGGAACAACGTGATACTTGTTGCACAGCAGGTCAATACACAGAAAACCGCTGTTATGGCGGGAAAACTCATATTCCTTTCCGGGGTTTCCGAGGCCTGCGATGATATATTCAGGTTTTCCCACGGCCGGGGAAAACGCCGGTTTCGGTTTCTTCTTAAAAAATGCCATGAAACGCCTCTAAATATTTGTATCAATATTTCTTCTCGCGATAGGGTTTTTTCTTCACGACCCAATCCTCTTTATTGACCTGTTTCTGCCTTGCAATAGCAAGAGCGTCGGCGGGGACGTCGTCGGTGATCGTGGAGCCTGCCGCCGTATAAGCGCGGTCGGCGAGCGTAACGGGCGCGATCAGGTTTGTGTTGCAGCCGATAAACGCGTCGTTGCCGATTACACAGCGGTTTTTGGTTTTGCCGTTGAAATTTACGGTGACAACGCCGCAGCCGAAATTGACGCCGCTGCCAACGTCACTGTCGCCGACGTAAGTGAGATGAGAGATCGCGGTGTGTTCGCCGATATTGGAATTCTTCACCTCCACAAAATTGCCGCAGTGGACGAAGTCGCCAAGCTTGGTATTCGGGCGCAGATGCACAAAAGGCCCGAGATTCGCATTATTGGCAACTTCCGCTTCTTCCGCCTGCACGCTGTTGAGAACGCAGTCGTTGCCCACACGGGTTTTGTATAATACCGTGTTCGGCCCGATAGTGCAGCCCGTGCCGATGACGCAGCCTTCTTTGATGATGGTGCCGGGAAGGATCACGGTGTCGGAGCCGATCTCCGCATCGTCGTTGATCATCACGCCGTCGGTGCATGGGATGGAAACGCCGTTGTCCATGAGTTTTTTCAGTATTTTATCACGGAACATCTCGTTGAGCTCCAGCAGCTGTGCTCTTGTGTTGGCGCCAAGCACCGCGTCGGCGTTATCGGCTGTAAACGCTCCAACGCGCAGATGCTCTTCGCGGGCGATCTGCACGGTGTCAGTCAGATAGTATTCGCCTTTTGAATTGTTGTTCGTGATCTTTTTCAGCAGATCGAGCAGTGCGGCGGCGTTGAACCACATGGCGCCGGAATTGATTTCCTGAATCTTTTTGGTCTGCGCGTCCGCGGAGGCTTCCTCGATGATTGCGGTAAAGTTCTCGTTTTTGTCGCGCACGATCCTGCCGTAACCGAACGGGTTGTCGATTTTTGCGGAGATCACAGTTTGAACGAAACCGTTCTCACGATGGTAGCGGAGGGCTTCTGCAATGGTTTTGCTGTCGATAAAAGGCGCGTCTCCGTTCAGAATCAGTACGTTCCCGTTTTTATGGGCTGCAATGAAGTCTGTTGCCTGCATCACGGCATGACCGGTGCCGAGGCGTTCTGTCTGCCGCACGGTTTCGGTTCTGCCGCTGAGATAAGTTTCGAGCATTTCTGCTTTATAGCCGGTTACCACACATATCGCTTCGATCCCCGCGCCTTTGGCGGCGTCGATGACTCTGTCGATCATGGGGCGGAACATAAGCTCCGCCATGACTTTAGGTTTCTGGGATTTCATACGAGTTCCTTCGCCTCCGGCAAGGATAATTGCACAGTTATTTTCCATTTTGCTGTTTGACGGCTGAATGCCGTATGTCCTTTCTGTTCTAAAATTAATTATTGTTATAATACCATAATAATACGGATTTAGCAAGAGAAATTCGAAAATATAGAAGACAATGAAACAGAGAAGCAAGGAGAAATAGATGAAATATTCAATTTTTTTCTCATTCGCTATTGACTTTTTGCAGATTGATGATTATAATAAACAAGAATTGAACGTGAGTGATGCGTCGATTCTGTAAGCGGCGTCATAGCCAAGTGGTAAGGCATGGGTCTGCAAAACCCTGATTCCCCGGTTCAAATCCGGGTGACGCCTCCAGAGAGATGTTTGCGGTTGAAATGGCCTGCAGACATCTTTTTCTTTTAACCATCTTTTTAACAGGTTTCAACGCGTATGGTAATCGGGAAACACAGCATACAGGGATATAGTGCATTGGCGCCGATGGCAGGCGTGGCAGACAGGGCTTTCAGAGAGCTGTGCGTTTCTCACGGGGCTTCTTTTTGCGTAACGGAAATGGTCAGCGCAAAGGGGATCACGATGGGAGACCGTAAATCCGCGGAGCTCATGCGGATTTCTGACAAGGAACGACCTTGCGGGATTCAGCTTTTCGGAGACGATCCGCGGATTATGTCGGAAGCCGCTGTGAACGCGCTGCGGTATCGACCGGATTTTATTGACGTCAACATGGGTTGTCCCGCGCCGAAGGTCGTGAAATCAGGCGGAGGAAGCGCCCTGCTGAAAAATCCGGAATTGGCAGAGCGGATCGTGGAAGCTGTTAAGTCTGTAAGCAGTGTCCCTGTTTCTGCGAAGTTCCGCATTGGTTGGGATGAAAACAGCAAAAACCATGTTGCGTTTGCAAAGGCGCTGGAAGCCGGCGGCGCTGATTTTATCACGGTGCACGGAAGAACAAGAGCGCAGATGTATGCGCCGCCGGTGGATCTTGCCGCAATTGCGGAGGTAAAAAAAAGCGTTCGGATCCCCGTGATCGGCAACGGCGATATCTACACGCCGGAGGAGGCTAAAAAAATGTATGATATCACCGGCTGCGATTTTATTATGATCGGCAGGGGAGCGTTGGGTAATCCCTGGCTTTTCGGGCAAATCAACGAATATCTTGCGCGGGGCGTCTTATTACCGCTACCCGACGCAGAGGAAAAAATGCGGATGATGCTGCTGCATGCGCGAAAGATTTGTGAATACAAAGGTGAAAAAATCGGCGTCTGTGAAACAAGAAAACACGCGCTGTGGTATGTGAAAGGGATCCGCGGTGCGGCGCAGCTCAGAAATCGTTTCAGTACGATCCGAACACTCGATGAATTGGAAACGCTCGCAGAAGCTGTCTGCGGCGTAAAATGACAGATGAGATCAGGCTGCGGTGTTACGGATCCTCGCCGGCATTTCCATTTTCTGAAGAAATCCAAAGAAAAAGCGTAAAAATACGCTTGACAAACAGTAAATCCTGTGCTATACTTTGTTCTGTTCTCAGCGAGAAACGCGAGAGTGGCGGAATCGGCAGACGCGCACGTTTGAGGGGCGTGTGGTAATCCCGTACGGGTTCAAGTCCCGTCTCTCGCAC
>CACZOP010000233.1 GCA_902782845.1 Oscillospiraceae bacterium
ACCTGCAAAATCTGCGGCTACAGCTACACCGACGCCGAGACCCCCGAAAGCGGCCACGATTTCACTGTATACGTAAAGAACGTAACGGCAGCCACCTGTGTGGAGAATCGCGTGGATCGCTTCAAATGCGTAAGCTGCGAAGAAACCGAAGACAGGGAAGTGGAAAACAGCAAAGATCCCGCCAACCACGTGGGTGAAGAAAAGACCGAGAATCTGAACGTGGTCGACGCCACCTGTGTGAAAGAGGGCAGCTACGACGTGGTCGTCACCTGCCTCAGCTGCCATCAGGTCAAATCCACCACGCACAAAGAGGGCGTTCTGGATCCCGAAAACCACAGGGGCGAAACCCGTACCGCGGAAGAAGACGTGATCCCGGGCACCTGCGTTTCTCCGCGGAAATGGAACGAAGTGACCCGCTGCGCGGACTGCGGCGCGGTGCTCGCTTCCATCGCGCATACAGGAGCGGAAGATCCCGCGAATCACGCGGGCCCCATGGAGTTCCGGGGCAAAGTGGAAGCGACCGAAGACGAGAACGGCTTCACGGGCGACAAATACTGCGCCGCCTGCAACACGCTGGTGGAAGCGGGCCAAAGCGTCCACCGCACCAAAGGCGCCTGCAATTACTGCGGCGGTTATCACGAGGGCATCTGGGGCTCTGTTGTAACTGCCGTCCACGGGATCCTCTGGCTTCTCCGTCAGCTTCTCCGCATCGGATAAAAAAGGAAACACTGCATCCGGTTCAAAGAGTAAAGAATAATAATCATCAATGATTTCTATCGGTAACAGCCCCTTCAGCGGAAAAATCCTCCGTTGAGGGGCTTGCCTTTTTGTTCTTGCCGTGATACAATAAAAAAAGAAACAAATTGGAGGCGTTATATATGAAAAAATGGATCGCGCTGCTGCTCTGCCTGACCATGCTTCTGCCGCTGGGTCTTGTGCCCGCTTCCGCGGAGGACGCCGGAAGTCGGGCGCCGAAAAAAACAGGGGAGCCCGTTGTGAAGTCCGGTTCGCCGGAAAGCGCCTTTGCGGACGGGGAAAACAGCCTGATCGTGTTCGTCACCGGTATCGGGCAGTCGTTTTCTTATTATTTCAACGACAGCTATCTGGAAGACGGCGCTTTCCCGCAGGGCACCCTGCAGGATTACGATAACTACGCGCCGCTGGTGGCCGAGGGCAAATACGACGCCTACTGGAATCTCTTCGCCAGCAATTACGAGAATACCCTCAAGGATAAGGACGCCCAGAAGGCCGTGGTCCGGGTGGTCTCCCAACTGCTGCTCACCCTCTTTTTCCGCCGCAACATGGTAAAGGAAGACGCCGCCCGCGAGCTGGTCCGCCAGCTGTTCCATTCCAATCTGGTGGACGAAAACGGCAACAGCGATCCCCACGTGGTCACACCCCGCTATATCATGCCGGTGTCCGATTATCCTTATATTACAGATGAGAACGGCGAGTATTACAGCGAGGCTAAGCGCCGCTTCTATACCTCCATTCCCTGCCAGGAAGTTGCGCGGGAAATGCTGGGCGAAAATTACGAAGATTATCTGTACTGCTATAACTTCAAGCCCTTCTCCTATACTTCCCAGAATGTGGAAGGCCTGCACGACTTTATCGAAACCATCGTTGCCGATAATAAAGTCGGCGCGCAGAAGGTTGTTCTGGTGCCCATGAGCATGGGAGCCAGCGTTGTGAGCGCCTATCTTGCCAAATATCCCAACGTGGAGGATAACCACGTCCGCCGGGTGGTGAGCATCGTGGGCTGCTGGAAGGGCAGCGACCTGGTGTATGATCTGATCATGAAGAACTATGCCGAGAATTCCCCCGACCTCCTTTATAACGGTATCGTTGCGGATATGGTAGGGGAGCCCTGGGGCTATGTGGTGAATATGGCGCTGCGGCTTTTCTCGAAGCCCGCTCTCCGGAGCTTTATCGACGAAGCGCTCACGGTGTTTGTGGAGGAACTGTTTTTTGACGCGCCCTCCCTTTGCGCGCTGGTGCCGGACGATAAATATGAGGAAGTGCGCCCGCTGATCAAGAGCGAGGCGGTGCGCGCCGAGGCGGACGCTTATCACGAGGCGCAGGCGAGTGTGAGAGAACGGCTCGCGGCACTGGAAGCGCAGGGCGTGACTTTCTCGTTCATTGCCGGCTACGGCCTGCCCTACGGCGCCATCACGTCCGACTATAAAGCGTTCGGATTCATGCGCTCCGCCGCCACCACCAACAGCGACGAGATCATCAACGTGGAATCCACCGTTCCCGGCACGGTTTCGGTGGCGTATAACGAACAGTTCACCGATACCGCGGGCAGGATCCTCTCTCCCGACGGTTCGTTGGATATCGCCGGCGCATATTACAAAGACAGCGCCTGGTTCTTTAAGAACCAGAAGCACGAGCTGGAAAACAACAACACCGCCATCGGGCTTGCCATCCGTCTGGCGCTGGGGCAGATCAAAACCGTGGCGGACTGCGATAACCTTGAGGAGGACGGCGTTTACTATCCGCAGTTCAACGAAGCCCGCGACGTAAAGCGGCTCACCCGCGATGAGCTCCCGCTGCTGGAAGCGTATCTGGCAAACGGCGGCACGCTTACCGCCGCGCAGCAGGCGCTCTACGACGAAGCGCTCGCCATGGTGCGCCGCACCGTGAACGATCAGAACGCCGACAACGAGCTGATGGAGCGTTTCTCCGCCATGATGGTGGATCTGGGGTTGGAGGAAGCGCCTAAGGGGCCCTCAAAAACGGACGCCGTTCTGAGCCGGGTCCTCTCCCGCGCCAACGATTTCACCGCCAGAACCGTGGGCTCCAAGGGCTATTTGGATCTGCCCGCGTGCGATTGATAAAAAAATGAAACGTTTCTGTGCCGAAAACAAAAAAACGCTTTTACGCGTTGTTCTCCCGATCCTTCTGCTCTCGCTGCTCTGCGGCGGGAGCTTTGGATATCTTGAGACTTATTATCATGCGGACCCCTCTGCGGCGCAGGCCGTCTCGGCGGATTTGTCCGTGCGTGAAAAAATGCTCGATAACGGTGATACGGTGCTCGACCCCGTCGGCGCATCCGTTGGGGTGATCTTTTACCCGGGCGGCAAGGTGGAAGAAACCGCCTATCTGCCGCTGCTGCGCGCCCTTGCCCAGAAAGGCGTGTTCTGTGTGCTGTGCAAAATGCCCTTCCGCCTGGCGGTGCTCGATCTCCACGCGGCGGACGACGTGCGGGCGCAGTTCCCGGATATCGAACGCTGGTATATCGGCGGCCACTCCCTCGGCGGCG
>CACZOP010000234.1 GCA_902782845.1 Oscillospiraceae bacterium
ATGATGTCCACGCCGCTTGCGGCTTTTTCGCGGATGTTTTCCAGCGTGATATTGCCGGAGGCTTCGGTGAGGGCTTTTCCCGCAATTTCTTTCACGGCGGCCTTCATTTCGTCGGCGGTCATATTATCGAGCATGATAATGTCCGCGCCGGCGGCCACGGCTTCCTTCACCTCGTCCATGTTGCGGGTCTCCACCTCGATCTTCACCGTGTGGCCGATCTTCTCCCGCAGCAGCGCCACGGTTTTGGTGATACCGCCGCCCGCGTCGATGTGGTTATCCTTAAGCATGGCGGCGTCGGAGAGGTTGAACCGGTGGTTCTTGCCGCCGCCGCAGCACACGGCGTATTTCTGCAGGGCGCGGAGCCCCGGCAGGGTTTTGCGGGTGTCGGCGATGGAGCAGCCGGTGCCCTCCACCAGCTTCACCGCGTTGTGGGTTTGCGTGGCCACGCCGCTCATATGCTGGAGGAGATTGAGGGCGGTGCGCTCGCCCTGCAGCAGCATGGCGGTTTTGCCGGTCATGCGGGCGATCAGGTCGCCCTTTTGCAGCAGGTCGCCGTCTTTTTTGTAAACCTCAAAGGTCACCGTGGGGTCCAGCAGCGTGAACACCCGGAGCGCCACCTCGATGCCGCAGAGCACGCCCTCGGCCTTGGAGACGAATTTTGCGGTGGTCACGTCGTCTTCGGGGATCACAAACGCCGTCGCCTGATCCAGATAGTTGATGTCCTCTTTCACTGCGGCACGGATCACGTCGTCAATGTAAAACTGGGGAAGCAGCATGGTTATCTCTCCTTTTTTATGGATGGATCGGATCTTACGGAACAAAACCGATCAGATCATTATTTTTTGTTAATATGCGGAAGATCCTCTGTTTTGTGCGGCGTCGTCCGGAGATCCGTGTTGACAAAGATACAGCCGTAATCTGTCCGGGAAATTCACGGTCATGCCGTCCACACCGCAGCGGTATGCGTCTTTCATCGTCTCTTCGTCCCGCACGCCCCAAGCCCGCACGGAGAACCCTGCCGCATGCAGCGAGCGGACCAACTCCGCCGACAGGACGTCGGCCTTCGGGCAGATCTGCTCTGCGCCGATGCATTTCAGTTCCGATAGAACTGCATCGTTCACGGTATCGGTCAGCAGCCCGATCTTCTGCGCGGGATCCAGCGCCTTGATTTTTTCGAGATGATGCAGATGGAACGATGTGACGACGCACCGGTCCGAAACGCCGAATGCGGCGAGGGCGCCGATCACGTCTTCTTCCAGCCCCTCCGCCTTGATCTCGAGCGCGATGGCGACCGTCGTGTTTTTTACGAAAGCAAGGAATTCACCGAGCGTTGGGATCGTATCGGACGAGGCGCCGTCCGGGGCGTTGATCCTGACGCCGGAAAGCTCCGTGTACGTCAGCGCGGCGATCGGCTTATCGACGCCCGCAAGGCGCAGAAGGTTCGCGTCGTGGAACAGAACCGGGATTCCGTCCTTTGTTTTGCGGATATCGGTTTCAATGCCGTTTGCGCCCATCTCAACGCCCAGCCGGAATGCGGACATGGTGTTTTCCGGGGCGTAGGCGCTCGCCCCCCTGTGCGCGTAATTGATGAACATAATGCAGTTGCTCTTTTCAGATGTTTTTCTGTGTCGCCGGAGCCTGTTCCCGGGATCGGGGCGTTATTTCCTCAGCATCCGCATGCTGTTGAGAATGGCGATGATCGCCACGCCCACGTCCGCCAGCACGCCCAGCCACATGTTGGCGAGGCCGAAAGCGGAGAAGAGCAGCACGGCGAATTTAACGCCCAATGCGAAAATCACGTTTTCCCGCACGATCCGGCGGGTTTTCTTCGCAATGCGAAGGGCAAGCGACAGCTTCATCAGGTCGTCGTCCATGATCACCACGTCGGCGGCTTCGATGGCGGCGTCGCTGCCCAGCGCCCCCATGGCGATCCCAACGTCCGCCCGGGTGAGCACCGGCGCGTCGTTCACGCCGTCGCCCACAAAGAAGAGGCGGTCTTTTTTTTCCTCCGCTTTGCACAGGGCGTCCACTTTGGCTACTTTATCCTGCGGCAGCAGCCCCGCGTGGACTTCGTTGACGCCAAGACGTTCGGCGGTGATTTTTGCCGCGTCCGGTCTGTCGCCGGTGAGCATCACGGCCGTCTGCACGCCTTCCGCTTTCAGCGCGTCCAGAGCCGCTTTCGCGTTTTCTTTTGGCAGATCCTCCAGCAGGATGCAGCCGAGGAACACCCCGTCCGCTGCCACGTATACGGCGGTGGCGCCTTCAGGCGCCGGCATGTAGCCGATATGCTCAAGTTCCATGAGACCGGCGTTGCCCGTCAGCACGGTTTTGCCGTCCACTGCGGCCTGAATCCCGAAGCCGGGGCGTTCGGTTACGGTTTCCGGCGGCTCCAGATCGCCGCCCGCCGCCGATTTCAGGCAAAGGGCGATGGGGTGGGTGGAATAGTATTCCGCCCGCGCCGCCAGCGTACGCAGCGCGTCTTCCGTTGTGCCTTCCGCAGGCAGGCAGCGGCTTACCTGAAACTGCCCGCGGGTGAGGGTGCCGGTTTTATCGAAGACGGCGGTTTTTACGTCCGCCAGCGTTTCCAGATAGTTCCCGCCCTTGATCAGGATGCCTTTGGATGAGGCGCCGCCGATGCCGCCGAAAAAGGCGAGCGGCACCGAGATCACCAGCGCGCAGGGGCAGGAGACCACAAGAAAGATCAGCGCCCGGTAGCACCACGTGGCGGGATCTTTTGTGATGAGGGACGGGATCAGCGCCAGCAGCGCCGCGCCGAGAACCACGGCGGGGGTGTAGACACGGGCGAATTTGGTGATGAATTCCTCGCTTTTCGCCTTGTTTGCCCCGGCGTTTTCGATCAGCTCCAGTATCTTGGAAACTGCCGATTCACCGAATTCCGCCGTCGCCTTCATTCTGACCACGCCCGTAAGGTTCACGCAGCCGGAGATCAGCGTGTCGCCGGGCTTGACTTCGGCCGGTACGCTTTCGCCCGTTAAGGCCGCGGTATCCAGCGCGCTTTCGCCTGTCAGTACCACGCCGTCCACCGGGATCTTATCCCCGGGCCGCAGCAGCAAAACGTCGCCCACCGAGACCTCTTCCGGCAGGATCTCTTCTTCTTCGCCGTTTTCGCCCAGCCGGACCGCCGTGTCGGGACAGAGTTCCATCAGCCCCGAGATGGAGCGGCGGCTTTTTTCCACCGCAAGGCTCTGAAAGAGCTCGCCCGTCTGGTAGAACAGCATAACGAAAACGCTTTCGGGGTATTCGCCGATGATCAGCGCGCCGACGGTGGCGACGGTCATCAAAAAACACTCGTCGAAAACCTGCCCATGCGCCACGTTGCGGACGGATTTCCAGAGCACGTCGTATCCGGCGACGAAGTAGGGGATAAGATATAATATAAGGTATAAATAATCCGGCAGCGCTGTCAGCTTTTCCGTGAGGAAGACCGCGCCGAAGAAGATCAGCGCGACGACGATACGCGCCAGCAGCCGTTTTTGTTTCTTTTTCATATCACGATCCGCCGGTGGCGCCTCCGTGTTCAGTCCAGCACCCTGCAGTCTTTTTCCACCTTGGAGATCTCTTTTTTCGCGGCGGCGAGGATCTCGTCAAAGCGGTCGTCTTCCGCGTCTAAGATCAGCTTTTGTGCCATAAAGCTCACGGTCGCCTTGTTGACGCCCGGCAGCTTGTTGATCGCAGCTTCCATTTTGGCGGCGCAGTTGGCGCAGTCCAGATCTTCCAGCCTGAATGATTTTTTCATCTTTGAATCCTTCTTTTTTTATGATTTCGATTTATGCTTCGCAGCCGAACCCGCCGGATGCGGTATTCCCTTATCGACGGATTTATTCGCAGATGTGTTCCAGCCCCAGTTCCAGGATCTTGCTCACGTGGTCGTCTGCCAGCGCGTAGATCACGGATTTGCCTTCCCGCCGGTAGGTGACGAGCTTGGCGTTTTTTAAGATGCGGAGCTGGTGGGAGATGGCGGAGGTGGTCATGCCGAGGCTTTCTGCGATGTCGCAGACGCACATCTCTTCTTCAAACAGCAAAAAGAGGATCTTGACCCGGGTGGAATCCCCGAACATCTTATAAAGCTCCGCCAGATCAAAAAGCAGGTTTTCTTCCGGCAGCTTCTGCAGCGCGCGCCGGGTGATCTCATCGTGGACGCAAAACGCTTCGCAGGCGGGTGCGTCCTCTGCGCCGGCCGGGGGGACCGTTCGGTTTTCCATGGATGATCGTCCTCCGTATCATACAACATTTGAACAACTGTTCAAGTGTTATTATATGCCTCTTTTTTCCGCTTGTCAATAGTTCATCTGAATATTGTTGACTTTTTTTCGGCTTACGATTATAATATAGCCTGTGATATAGTCCGTTTTTTTATTGTTAAAACAGAAAAGAGGAGAAACGTATGGATCTGTGGTATCGCTTATTCAGCGTGATGTGGAAAATAACCGAGAAAAGCGACGCGAAAAACCTCGCGCATCAGGTTTTTCCCCGCGGGATCACCACCGTGGCGGACATGCCCTACGGCGACGACGGCGATCATTATCATTTGTTCGACGCCTATTATCCCACCGAGAACGACGGGAAGCTGCCCGTGATCATCGATATCCACGGCGGCGGCTGGATGTATGCGGATAAGGATCTGAATATATTTTATAATCAATATCTTGCGGCGCGCGGATTCCTTGTGTTCAGTCTGAGCTACCGCCTTGTGCCGGAGGTGACGGTGCGCGAACAGCTGCAGGACGTGATGAGCGCTTTGTGCGCGATCAAAGAGAAGATGAAGGAACTGCCCTGCGACCCGACAAAGGTGATGCTGACGGGAGATTCCGCCGGCGGACAGCTTGCGGCGTTCGCGGCGGCGATGGGGAGGTCCGCATTACTGCGGGAGCATTTCGACGTTCCGGATCCCGGGATCGACTTTTCCTGCCTGACGCTGACCTGTCCCGTGGCGTATATGAACGAACCGTCCCTGATGGGGGCCTACGGCAGGCTCATGTGGAAGAAACGGCCCTTCCGGGCTTCGCAGGACGCCTATATGAATTTTGACGAGCTTCTGGGCTGCGTCGATTCACTGCCGCCCACCCTGCTGATCACCAGCGACGGGGACGTGGTGGCGCGCTGGCAGACGATAAAGCTGCACGGCCATCTGCTGCAGAAGGGCGTTCGCTCCACACTGCTCAATTTCGGCAGCCCGGAGGGAAAGATCCTCGGGCACGTGTTCGCGGTTCTGGCGCCGGAAAGCAAAGAGGGCCGTATCTGCCTCGATAAAACCTGCGCATTCTTCCGTGAGGTTGCCGGCTGATTCTTTGTGGTTTTGTCATGAAAAAAAATAAAATCAGGGAAATGGATTGTAAATCCTGCCTATTTTCCCGTTGCAAAGGAAAATAACTTGATTTTTTTCAGAATTTGATGTAAAATAAAACTCGTTATGTCCATTTCTTCTTTTGCGTGGTTTGTTGTTTGCGGAAAAGAAAACATGTGGACAGGGATGTACAGAGAGGATTTGAAGCATGAAAGAGTATACACTGAAGGATTTAATCAATTTATTTCTGAGTAAGCTTTTCACGATCATCACTGTGTCGCTGGTTTTTGGGGTCGCGGCGTTCTGCGTCGCCTATTGGGCGCTTCCCAGAATGTATTCGTCCCATCTGTCGATGTACGTACAGAGCTACACCGCGGGAATTGATGTGAGTGATTCCGAGCTGCGCGGCAGCGTTTCCACCTCCAAGCAGCTGCTGAATACCTACATCGAGGTGCTCAAGGACGACGCCGTCATGGCGGACGTGGGCGAACAGCTGCTGAAGAATTTTAAGGAAGACGGCCTGAAGGAATGCTTTACGATGACTGAGGACGGCAAGGTCTCCGCCTCTTCTCTTCGCAGCTGCATCAAGATCACCGCCGTAACGGATACCACCGCGCTGACCGTGAGCGTTACCACCAGGAACGCCGAGGTCTCCGCCGCGGTGTGCAACTATCTGTCCCGCGTGGCGCAGAAGTATCTGGACAAGGCCGTGGGCGTGGGCTCCATCAGTTATATCGCCAACGCCAGGATCTATGAGACGCCGGTTTCCCCCAATATCCCCAAGATTACGCTGCTGGGCGCCGCCATCGGTCTGATCTTGATCATGCTTGAAATCCTGGTGATCGATTTCTTTGATAATTCCATCAAGAGCTCGCAGGAGATCACCGAAAAATATGAAAAGGCGATCCTGGGCGAGATCCAGAGCATCGGCGGCGGCGTCGGCGACAAAAAGTCGAAGAAAAAGAAGAACACCGACCGCAGCCGGAACCTGCTGACGGACAAGAACATTCCGTTCAACGTCACAGAGAGCTACAAGTCCATCCGTACCAATATCATCTTCAGCCTTTCCACGCAGAAGAAAAAGGTCTTCGCCGTTTCCAGCGCGAACCCCGGCGAGGGCAAATCCACCACCGCAGCCAACATCGCCATCGCCTTCGCGCAGATGGAAAACCGCGTGCTGCTGATCGACGGCGACATGCGGAAACCCGTGCAGCATAAGGTGTTCAAGGTTTCGAATATCGACGGTCTTTCCACGCTGATCAGTAAGATGAGCACGGTGGAAGACGCCGTCAAGCGCAACGTGCTGCCGAATCTGGACGTGCTGCCCGCGGGTACCTGCCCGCCCAACCCCTCGGAGCTTCTGGCCAGCGAACAGTTCGCCGAGCTGGTTGATAAGCTGGCTGTGCATTACGATTACGTGATCATCGATACCCCGCCTGTAAACGTGGTGAGCGACGCCATCGTTCTGCGCGACGTGATCGGCGGTATCCTCTTCGTGCTGCGTTACGGCTCCACCACCTTTGACGATCTCGACGAGGCAATGAAAAAGGTGGAGATCGCGGAAGCGAACACCATCGGCTTTATTCTGAACGACGTCAAGCTGGAGCACCGCGGCGGCTATTATGCCAGAGACAAGTACAGCTACTATAAATACGGCTATTCCAACGGCTACGGTTATCGCAGAAAGACGGACGAAAACAACAAGAAAGCCATCGACTGAAAGAATTAAACGGAAGGACAGGGAACAGATATGTTAACTGAATATCATTGCCACATCCTTCCCGGTATTGACGACGGGTCCGACAGTGTGGAGACTTCGCTGAAAATGGTGCAGCGGATGTACGATCAGGGCGTACGCCGGATCGTGGCGACTTCTCACTTTTACTGTCATCGGGAGGAATCGGTTGCCGCGTTCCTTGAAAAGCGCGAAGCCGCGTTCCGGGCGTTGATGGAAGCCGGTCCCGCCGTCAAAGATATCCGTCTCGGGGCGGAGATCGCCATTGAACACGGGGTCTCCGAAACGCCGGGGCTTCAGAAGCTCGCCATCGAGGGCACCGATCTCATCCTGCTTGAATTCCCCTACCGCAAATTCGAGGAATGGATGGAGGAGGAGATCGATAACGTGATCGCGAAGTATGATTTTACGGTTATCGTCGCCCATGTGCACCGGTACCTTGACTATTATACCGAGGATCAGATGGACAACCTTGTGAATCTGAACGCGATCCTGCAGATCAATAACGAGGCTTTTGAAAACAAAAAAGAGAAAAAACTTGTGAAACAGTTGATCGCCGGAGGCTATCCGCTGATTTTCGGCAGCGACGCACATAATCTGAAAACGAGAAAACCGAACTGGGATCTCGTAAAGAAAAAAGCCGATCCCCGCGTGGTGGAAAGATCCGACCGCGTGTTGGACAGACACCGGATCGTCTGATCCGGCGCGGCTGACGGCGGAAACGATATGGAAGGAGAGACGGTCTTTGGCCGGACAACCGAAAAAGGATCCCGTTGTTTCTGAAAAGAAAAAAACGAAAAGGCTCCTGCATTGGGAAAAATGGTATAAATTCGCATTTTTGCTGACGATATACGACATGATCGCCGTAAACGCGGCCTATTTCCTTGCGCTTTGGGCGCGCTTTGATTTTCATTTGGATGATATCCCCAAGGCTTCCGGTTATTTGCAGGCGTGGTATCAGATGATCCCTCTCTGCGCGTTGGTATCGGTGGTCGTGTTTTATATTTGTCGGCTTTATCAAAGTCTCTGGCGTTTTGCCAGCTTCAACGAACTGCTGCGGGTGACCGTTGCCGTATTCTCGAATTCTTTGCTGTATTCCGTGCTGATTACGCTGCTGTTCCGGGATAATCTCCGCAGCGGTCGTATGCCGGCTTCTTTTTATCTTTTCGGGATGGTGATACAGTACGGGTTTATTCTGGGGATCCGTTTCGCTTACCGCTTTGTTCTGCTTGTTTACGGGAGCGTCGGCTCCGGAAGCGGCGACAGGATCCTTCTGATCGGCGCGGGAAACGCCGGGCAGATGATCCTGCGCGACGTGCGGGCCGCCAAGGAAACCACCGGCAACGTGGTCTGCATTATTGACGACGACCCGAAAAAATGGCGCAGGAGCCTCGACGGCGTGCCGATCGTGGGCGGTCGGGACGAGATCCTTCGCAGTGTGAAAAAATACAACGTCAATAAAATCTTCCTTGCCATTCCCGGCGCCACGGCGGAGCAGCGCAGAGATATCCTGAATATTTGTCAGGAGACCGACTGTGAGATCAAAAACCTTCCGGGTATGTATCAGCTTGTGAACGGCGACGTTTACGTAAGCAACCTGCGGAAGGTCTCGGTGGAGGATCTTCTGGGCCGCGAGCCGATCCGTGCCGATATGGAAGAGGTTTTTCGGTTTATCCAGGGAAAGACCGTGTTGGTCACCGGCGGCGGCGGCGCCATCGGCAGCGAGCTCTGCCGGCAGATCGCGAAGCACGATCCCAGACTTCTGATCATTTTTGATATTTACGAAAACAACGCCTACGATATCCAACAGGAACTGAAGGAAAATTATCCCGACCTCCGCTTTGAAACGCTGATCGGATCGGTGCGCGACAGCCGCAGGATATTTGACGTGTTCAAAACTTACCGCCCCGATATCGTATATCACGCGGCTGCCCATAAACACGTGCCCCTGATGGAGGACAGCCCCTGTGAAGCCATTAAAAACAATGCGGTAGGGACCTATAAAACCGCCTATGCTGCAATGGTGAACGGTTGTCAGCGGTTCGTTCTGATCTCCACCGATAAAGCGGTGAATCCCACCAATATCATGGGCGCCAGCAAGCGCCTGTGCGAGATGATCATCCAGAGCTTTGACTCCAAGATCAAAGAAGGGAAAGCTTCCGAGATTCCGCAGCTGTTCACCCACGTAGGGGAAGAGAACGCCGACAAAGACGGCAGCGGCCACGTGTTCGAAGACGTACACACGGAATTTGTGGCTGTCCGCTTCGGCAACGTGCTGGGCTCCAACGGTTCCGTGATCCCGATCTTCAAAAAGCAGATCGAAAAGGGCGGTCCCGTCACGGTGACGCATCCCGATATCATCCGTTATTTCATGACGATCCCCGAAGCCGTGAGCCTTGTGCTGCTGGCCGGGACCTATGCCCACGGCGGCGAGATCTTCGTTCTGGACATGGGCAGCCCCGTAAAAATCGATACGCTCGCACGCAACCTGATCCGTTTGTCCGGCCTCAAACCGGATGTGGATATTAAAGTTGAGTATACAGGGCTGCGGCCGGGCGAAAAGCTCTATGAAGAAAAACTGATGGCTGAAGAAGGCCTCAGGAAAACCGATAACGACCTGATCCATATCGGCTGTCCCATTCCCTTCGCGGTGGATCCGTTCCTCCTGCAGCTGGAGCAGCTGATGCACGACGCCTACGCGAACAGAGCGGATATCGTCGACAGCGTGGCGGCTGTGGTCAGCACCTATCATCCCATAGAAAAGGGAAACGCCGTAAAGGATGAAACCTATTTTGAGCTTCTGGAGCAGGAAGAGGCGGCCGCCGAAGCTGCCGAAAAAGAGGCTGTTACCGTTTGATCTGTTTACTTAAAGAGGAGTATCTTCAATGAAGAATTGTGTTTTAGATGGAATTTCACCCTTCCCGCAAAAAGTCTGGCTGTCGTCTCCCACCATGCACGGCGACGAGCAGAAATGGGTGGATGAGGCGATCCGCACCAACTGGGTCTCCACCGTGGGCGCGAATCTGAACGAGGTGGAGCGGCTCTGCGCCGAAAAAATCGGCCGCAGATACGCTGTGGCGCTCTCCGCCGGTACGGCGGCGCTGCATCTGGCGGTGAAGCTTGCCGCGGAACGGCTCTACGGTCAGCCCAAAGTGGGGCACGGCGCGCTGGAAGGAAAAAAGGTTTTCTGTTCCGACATGACCTTCGACGCCACGGTGAATCCGGTGGCATACGAGGGCGGCGAGGCTGTTTTTATCGATACCGAATACGATACCTGGAATATGGATCCCGCTGCGCTGGAAAAGGCCTTCGAGTTGTATCCGGACGTTAAACTTGTAGTGGTGGCGCACCTCTACGGCACCCCCGGAAAGGCGGACGAGCTGCGGGCTGTCTGCGATCGGCACGGCGCTTTGATCGTGGAGGACGCCGCGGAATCCTTCGGCGCCGCCTACAAGGGCGTGCAGACCGGCATGTTCGGCGACGTTTCGGTGATCAGCTTCAACGGCAACAAGATCATCACCGGTTCCTCCGGCGGTATGCTGCTGACCGATTGCGAAGCGGACGCCAACCGCGCCCGTAAATGGAGCACCCAGAGCCGTGAGAACGCCGCGTGGTATCAGCACGAGGAGCTGGGTTATAACTACCGCATGAGCAACATCATCGGCGGCGTTGTGCGCGGACAGCTCCCGTATCTGGATGCGCACATCGCCCAGAAAAAGGCGATCTACGAACGGTATAAAAAAGGATTCGAGGGGCTTCCCGTTACTATGAACCCCTACGACGAAGCGAACAGCGAGCCCAATTTCTGGCTTTCCTGTTTGCTGATCGGGCCCGAAGCCATGGCGCCGCAGGAGCGGGGCGAAAAAACCGCGCTTTATGTGAGCGAGCCCGGCAAATCCAGCCCCACCGAGATTCTGGAAGCGATCGCGGCGATCAACGCCGAGGGGCGGCCGATCTGGAAGCCCATGCATATGCAGCCCATTTACCGCATGCACGGCTTCGTTACAAAAAACGGTTCCGGCCGGGCGAATTCCAACGCCTATATCGCCGGCGGCGACACGGGAGACGTGGGGGCTGATATTTTCGCCCGGGGCCTGTGCCTTCCCAGCGACAATAAAATGACGCCCGAACAGCAGGATCTGATCATCGAAGTGATCCGCCGCTGTTTCCGGTAAAACGGCCTTTGAGTTTGAGCTAATTGGAGTTGATAAAGTGAATGAAGGAAAAGCAAATACTAAAGTTCTGTTGAAATCCGGATTTTGGTATACTGCTGCGTCCTTTTGTTCCCGTGCAATGGCATTTATTACAATGCCGTTGTTTACAAGGATCCTGACGAATGAAGAGTACGGAGATTTCGGCGTTTTTGTCAGCTGGAACGCAACGCTTCTGATCATCTGCGGTCTGGAGGTCTACAGTACGATCAACCGGGCCAGATTTGATTTTAAGGAAAAGGGCGAGCTGGACGGATATATCTCATCCTCGCTTATATTAAGCTCCCTGTTTACTTCCGTTCTTTTTGTTTTTTATCTGCTGTTCCCGCAGCTGGTCGGGAAACTGTTTCTGCTTGACAGGAAATACATGCTGATCATGTTCGGGTATCTTATGACCTACCCGGCTTTCGCCATGTTTCATGCAAAGCAGAGAATCGAGTACAAGTATAAAACAAGTTCTGTTATCGCGTTTTCAACGTTGGTGCTGGCCTATGTCGTTGCCGTTATCCTGACGTTGACGATGAAATCCGATCGTCTGTTCGGACGCACCTTCGGACAATATATTGTATATATTATTGTCGGTATCGGATTTTATGTTTATTTTCTTCGCCGCAGCTGCAAAATTACCCTTCGCGCGTGGAAATATGCGCTCAGGATCGGACTTCCTCTGGTTTTTGCGTATCTTGGCAGCCAGATAATGCTGTCTTCCGACAATATTATCGTAAAGCATATGTGTTCGTCGCAGGAGGTCAGTTATCTTGTGGTGACACATTCCTGCAGCCAGATCGTTCTTTTGCTGGTTCGTTCGGTGAATACCGCATGGGCGCCGTGGTTTTTTGATATGCTGAAGGCAGACCAGACGGCCAAAATCAAAAAAACCTTCCAGATTTATTTGTGGCTTGTCGTCGTCTGTGTTTTCGGCGTTGTTTTGCTCGGACCCGAAATTATCATGATTCTCGGCGGCGCAAAATACAGAGAAGCGGTTTCCATCCTGCCGGTTTATATTCTTTGCGGCGTGTTCACCGTACTGACGGCGCAATTCACCAATCTGGAAACGTATCATAAAAAACCGGAATATGCGGCCGTATTTACGGCAATTGCCGCGGGGCTGAACGTTGGACTGAATATTATCGGTGTGAAATTCTGGGGCTATCGGGCCGTCAGCTACGCGACCCTGATCTGTGAATTGATTCTGATCGCGCTGCATTATTGCTTTACGATCAAAATGAACGTAAGAAAACATCTGCCGCTGAAAAACATGCTTCTTCCGGTTTTCGTTTCTCTTTCTATGATCCCTCTTTCGTGGGCGCTTTATCAGAACGATTTGATCCGGTACGTCTGTATCGCGGTTCTTGCGGTTTGCGCCGGCGCGGCAGCCTTTATAAAGAGAAACGAATTGAAGCAGATTGTGCGGCGCTTCAGGGCGATGAAATGATCGGAACAGGAGAGAATGGAATGAAAGAACATAAGCCGTATGGCATTTATGAAAAATACGTCAAACGTCCGCAGGACTTTATACTTTCGTTGGGGGCTGCCGTCGCGCTGAGTCCGGTGATTCTCACAACGGCGGTTCTTGTGAAAAAGAAGCTGGGCTCGCCCGTATTCTTTACGCAGGATCGTCCCGGTAAGGACGGAAAAATATTTAAGCTTTATAAATTCAGAACGATGATCGACGCTTACGATGAGAACGGCGTACCGCTCATTGATGAGCTGCGGATCACCCCCTTCGGACAGAAGCTCCGTTCCGCCAGTCTGGACGAGCTCCCCGAGCTTTTCAATATCATCAAGGGCGATATGAGCGTAGTCGGCCCGCGGCCGCTTCTCGTACAGTATCTGGAGCGGTATAATGATTTTCAGGCCCGCCGGATGGAGGTCCGCCCCGGTTTTACGGGTCTTGCGCAGGTGCACGGCAGAAACGCCACTACCTGGGACGACCGCTTTGCATGGGACGTAAAATACGTGGATAAAATCACCTTCCTCGGCGACTGGAAAATCATCTTTGATACGCTGCGGGTCGTTTTGAAAAAGGAAGGCATCTCCTCCGATACGAGTATTTCCATGGAGGAATTTATGGGAACGTCGGCGGATGCCGAAAGGAAATCGTCCTGACGATCGGGCGTGATCCCGAAAAAAGATTTCGTCAAAAAAAAGGATAATACGGTTATGAAAAAAATAGTGCTGATCGGCGCAGGCGGTTTTGGACGCGAAGTTGCAACGATCATAGAAGTGATCAACAGCAGAGTCGAAGAACGATATGAGTTACTTGGTTTCCTTGACGACAGCGAACAGTTCCACGAGGGATCGATGATCAACGGATATCCGTGGCTCGGCAGAAAAGAATGGATATTGGATCACAAGGATGAAGTCGTCTGTAACTGCACCATAGGCAATGCAAAGGTCAAGGGGAAGATCCAGCGCGAGTTGACGGAAAAGGGCGTTACCTTTGAAACGATCGCCGCAAAGCTCAGTTATGTCGGCCCCTATACCGAGATCGGACCCGGTTGTGTGTTTTACGGCAGCGTAATGATTTCCACAAACTGCAAGATCGGCGCCGGCGTGGTGATGAATCAGGCTGTGACCATCGGACACGATTGTGTGATCGGCGATTACACGACGATCATGCCCGGTACCGGTATCAGCGGAAACTGCACTGTCGGCAACGAGGTGAATATCGGCGGACATGCTTTTGTTATCCCCGGCAAAAAAATCGGCGACGCCGCTACGGTCGCGGCAGGCAGTATCGTTTTTTCCAACGTGAAAGCCGGAACGACGGTGCTGGGGAATCCCGCAAAAAGAATGCGGGAATTGGAATCATAAAAGGAGAAACAATATGAAAATCGGTATTTTGTTTTCCGGTCAGGGCGCACAGTATCCCGGCATGATGAAAGACCTGTATGACGCAGAACCGGCGGCGAAGGAACTTTTCGATCAGGCGGATGCTTCGCTTGGCAGGGAGATCTCAAAGGTCTGTTTTGAAGGCGCGCAGGAGGATCTGAACCTGACGCACAATACGCAGCCCTGTATGCTCGCGGGAGATCTCGCGGCCGCGATGGTTTTAAAAGCGAACGGGGTCGAAGCGGATGCGGTTGCAGGCTTTTCGCTCGGCGAATATGCAGCGCTTGCTTACGCCGGCGCAATTTCCGTGGAAGACGTTTTCCGTATTATTCAGATCCGTGCCGACGCCATGCAGGAAGCCGTAGCGCCAGGCAAAGGCGGCATGGCGGCCTTTGTCGGCGCAACTGCGGAACAGGTGGAAGAGATTTGCGGCAAGGTTACAAAGGGTTATGTTGTGGCTGCAAACTATAACAGCCCGGTGCAGACGGTGGTATCCGGTTCCGCGGCGGGCGTCGACGAGGCGTGTGAGATCGCGGAGGCCGCGGGGCTTCGCTGTGTGAAGCTTGCTGTCAGCGCGCCCTTCCATTGCGCTTTGATGGAACCCGCGGCAAGAAAACTGGAAGAAGAATTCAAAACAGTCGCCTTCAAAGATCCCCAAATGCCGGTTTACATGAACGTGGACGGCAATCCGATCACAAAAGGCGACGCCGCGGCGGAGCTGCTTGTCCGGCAGGCGATGAGCCCCGTTCGTTGGGTGAAAACGCTTGAAAATATGCGAGATGACGGGATCGATACTTTTATCGAATGCGGCGCCGGGAAAACGCTGTCCGGACTTGTGAAGAAAACGCTGAAGGGCGTCAGGATCCTTCG
>CACZOP010000235.1 GCA_902782845.1 Oscillospiraceae bacterium
CACCTGAAAACCAAAATGAAGCGCGAAGGATACTGTGAATTGCAGTTTGCCTCCCCGGATGATTTCTTTGATGATCTCGGCGCTTCGATGGTGGATCTTCCCGTATGGAAGAACGAGCTGCAGCACCACGCCAGCGGCTGCTATTCTGCAACTTCTCTTGTAAAACAGCTCAATCGCCGCGCAGAAAACACACTCTTTTCGGCAGAGACATTTTCCGCGCTCGCTTCCGCCATTGCCGACATGCCGGAAAAAACAGACGTATTCAAAGACGCATGGCAAACGGTTTGTTTCAATCAGTTTCATGATATTCTTTGCGGATGCGCGATCATGGAAGCCTATGAGGACGTGAAAGATTCCCAGGGACACGCCATTGCGCTCGCCGACCGGCTGCAGAATGAAGCACTGCTGCGGATCACACATAAAATCGACACGTGGGTCGACGGCGTTTCGGAGCCTTATACGGAAACGAGGAACCAGGACAGTCCATTCCCCCGTCCCGTCGTGGTCTTCAATCCGCTTTCCTATCCGCTGAAAACACCCGTCGTGACCTATCATCCGTCCTCCGAAGTCAAAGACGCCGACGGCAATCACGTGGTGTTTCAGAACGTACGGTCTTCGAGATCAAACGACAGCCATCTCGACACCTGCTTTATCGCCGAAATTCCGGCAATGGGATATGCGACGTATTGGCTGTCTCCATATAAAGAAAACGAGACCGCCGACGTTGCATCCGACGTTTCCGCAGCGGGCCTTACCATGGAAAACGCGTTCCTTCGCGTGAGCTTTGATAAGCAAAGCGGCAGCATCATCGAATTAACGGACAAACAAAGCGGATTCAACTACGCGAGCGAAGGAAAACCCATTGCGGTTCCCACCGTGATCGACGATCATGAGACCGATACCTGGGCGCACAACGTGTTCACTTTTCACAAGATCAAAGGCGTGATGCAGCTGCAGACCGTTGAACTGATCGAAAACGGTCCCGCAAGAGCGGTGATCCGGACCCGCCACACGTTCGGGAACTCCCGCCTGACGCAGGATTTTATTCTCGGAAGCAGGCAGCGAACGCTGCGCGTAAAATGCAAAGCGCTGTGGGCAGAGGATTTCACCCTGCTGAAAATGTCTTTCCCGGTTGAAGGAAATGACCTGATCAACACCTATGAGATCGCGGCGGACTATATCAAACGCCCGGTAAACGGCGAAGAAGAGCCTGCGCAGAAATGGGGGGCGATCTCGTTTACCGACAACGGACGTCATACGCTCGCCGTGCTCAACGACAGCAAATACAGCTACGACTGCCCGGACAACGATTTCAGGATCACCCTGCTGAGAAACGTGATTTTTGCCGATCATTATTCTCACCGTCCCCCGGCGGATTTCAATTTCACGGATGAAGGCATGCAGCGTTTTGAATACGGGATCTTCGTCTGCGACGGAGAAGCGGAAAAAAGCGACGTTTCAAACGAGGCGCTCCTGTTCAACGTCCGCCCCGTATTGATTCCGGAAAGCTATCACCATGGCGATTTACCGCAGAAAAAAAGCTTTTTGACGATCAGCCACGACAATATACTGATGACGGCATTCAAACGCTGTGAAGACGGTTCCGGCGATTTTATTTTGCGCGCCTACGAATCCCGCGGACTGGAGACACATGCGTTCATCCTTTGCGATACGCTGGACGCCGGCTTCCGGGTGGACTTTATGCCGCACGAGATCAAAACGTTCCGCATAGGAAAAGACGGCAGAGCAACCGAAGTCAACTTCCTCGAAGGAATCGTCATCAGCGACGCTTTTAACGGATAAACAGTTTGTTTCATCATAATAAATCCCGCAGCTTTCTGTTTCGGAAAACTGCGGGATCTTTTATTCTGATGACAATAAATACAAACCGTGCTCAGAAACCGGTCTGCATGGAATCAAACCGGTCCCATGCAAGCTTTTTATAGTAACGATGTCCTTCTGGGCCCGTTACCAGCGCACAGTTCTGCGGAACGCCTGCCGCATTATAGATCGACTGAATCGTCTCAAAGGTTTTTCTGACACCGAAATCCGGGAATATCTCATCATGCAGGCCGTTGATCACGATCAGCTTTCTGGGGGCAATCAATAATGCAAGATCCCCCATGTCGAAGTATTTCGCCGCCCCGGGGATATAGTTGCATTCGCAATGATACATCGCGCCGATGGAATCCTTGTACGTGCAGACAGCGCAGCTCGGCATGGAAACCGAGATCCGTTCATCCAGGCAGGAGGCATAGTAGGTGGCTGTTCCGCCGCCGGAATTGCCTGTACAGATGATTCTGTTTTCATCCAGTTGCGGGAAAAGCGACAACGCGACGTCCAAAGCCCGGGAAATATCAAAACATCGCTCGCCGATGAGCGTCCGGCCGAGCAACAGCGCGTTCATGGCGGTAAATCTGCAGCGGGGTTTGCCGTTATCCTCGCGGGTTGGATCAACGCCTACAATCGAACGCCGCTCCCCCATGCCTCTTTGTTCCACACAAAGCGCCGCATACCCGCGGGAAATAGCCTGCATCGCGATATTCCTGTCGCCGTCGTTATTGTCTCCGGGGTATTTTACTTCACCAAGTGAAATATGCATTCCGGTACTGTGCCCCTGCATACAGATCGTAAGCGGGATCTTCCCGTTCTCCGTTTTCGGCAATAGGATTCGGCAAGGAACCTGAACTTCGGATTCCGCCCAAAACACAAGTCGATAATCTTTGTAAGTTTCGGTTTCCTTCAGAAGCGTAAGCTCCGGCATGGGATCGGTTTTTTCCGGTTCATCCCCCAAAAGCTCCCGCAGTTTTGCGCGGAGCTGTTTTTGCTGGAGTTCAAACGGCTTTGACGCGTCAAACGCCAGCAATGGTTTCTTTGCAAACAAAAGACGGTGTTGTTCATCCGGCGAATACATTTTATTCACTCCTGTTCTTAGATTTTAATAATTTGTAAGGAAATAGTTCCGGACGCCGTCGGCGATCCCCTTTGCCATCCAATATTGGTAATTATCGTTGGCAAGGATCAGACCTTCTACCTGATTGGACATAAATCCGGTTTCACAAAGAACCGACGGACAGTTATCCATACGTGTGACAAAAAACGGATAGTATTTGATTGTTCTGTCAATATTTGCGTAATTTGTGTCTGTTGGCTTATAGATATTCGCCCGATAAGAAGCGACCATGCTTTGGTGGATCGCGCTTGCCAATGGCATGGAATAGGGACGGAAATAGAAGGTGTGCGTTCCGGATTCGGCTTTGTTATCCGCGCCGTCGCAATGAATACTGATAAACACGTCGGGATTCTTGTCTGTGAGAATGGCGCACCGTTCTTCCAACGTTAACGGCGTATCCATAAACCGCGTCATTTCTACCGTCGCACCGTAGCTTTCCAGCATCTGCTTTGCCTTATTCGCGATAGACAGCGTGATCTGCTTTTCGGCGATCGACTCGTCCGTCAGCGCGGTGCCGGTCATAGAAAGGCCGCCGTGCCCGGGATCCAGCATCACGGTTTTTCCGGTCAGTCCACCGTCGGTATGCTTCTTGAAAGATAGAATCAGCCGGCCTTCCTGATCGCGTGTAACATGATAGCCATAGAATTGCCCGGGTTTACGCAGATGCAGCCGCAAGATCACAGAATCACCGTCTTCGACGATCTCATGCGTATAAAAAGGCGAAACTGAGTCAAAGGTCAGAAGCTCTGTTCCTTCAATGCCTGCCGTATATGAAAATCTCACGTCGACGTACGTTGCGGTAAACGCTGCGATATTGAAGTTATAATCCCGGTAGCCATGGGAATAGGTTTGGGGAAGGCATTTGACGTTGATCGGGACAAACCACTCTGTATTCAGAATGATGTTGGTCTGCGTGGGATCTGAATCGTCCACTCCCGTTACCGTCACATGATTTTGCGGAAGCGTATAGGCCCCGGCGATCAATTCGCAATTGACGGCAAAAACCGTATTACCGGATTGCAGATCATAACGCAGCTTCCCGTCTTCCTGCATGGTCACCCCGGAAAGATAATCGAGGGTCCCTTCATGCAGCGTGGAAAAATCGGCGTGATAGGTATCCTTTTCCCGGGGCAAACCGAGGGTCTCCGTGTTCTTTTCTACCACCCGACACATCACTGACGTGCCGAGGCCGTGATCCGTGTAAGGGTTGACCGTATCTGTTTCTCCCTGCGCGCGGCCTGCCGCAGCGTTCGGCGAATTCCGGAACACACGGTAGGTAAAATTCCTGCCGGCATTGAAAAACGAAAACGTGTTGTCGCCCTCCGCCAGCGGGAATGAACGTTCAAAGCTGCCGGCGCTGTCCGCAAGCGCCTGATGGTTACAGATCAGCTTATAGGCGGAGGAAGCCGACCCCGAAAAACTGATCTGCGAATAGGTATCGTTGATCGTAAGATTCCTGACCTTCAGATCCTCGGGGATACCGTCGAAGTACAAATACGAGATCCGTTGCGTCGACGATTTTTTATTCTCCATTAAAGCAGTGGCGTTGCAGAATACGCTGCCTCTGATATTCTCACAGTTCCAGAGCACATGGATCTGGTCGCTGATCTCAAGGTGGTTGTTCCATTCGCCGGGGCCGGACAGCACAAGATCATTCCTGTGACGGCAGTAAAACAAAACGCCCGGATTTTGCCCGGCAAGCTTATTCCACCAATACATCACCGTTTTAAACGACGGATTGGAGGAGATCGCGCCGCCCGCGTCCACAACACAGAACTGAAGGGCGCCGCTCTGCAGCGCATTCAGCGCGTCTTCACCCGCATAAGGATCCTGCGAACCGGAAACAAATGTCATGCCGAGATAGCGGTCGGGGAACTGTTCCTTCATCTTCGATCCGATCAGTTCCGCAGCCGCGGCGCACTCGCCCTGTACCCGCATTTTTTCACTGTCCAACAATACGGCGTGGAAGGAATAGGTCTTCAGGTAGGTCTCGATATAATCAAAGGTCAGATTTCCTCTGATATCATAAAGCAAAGCGTCCGGCACAACCAGAACCTTAAAATAATCCGACTGATCCGCAGACCCGATCATTTGCCATATGAGATCCACGCTGGTTCCGTAGGCGTCCTTCATGGAAGAAAAGCTGCCGGATAACTCCGGGGTCAGGAACATCGTGTCGCCAAGGACGTTTTTAAAGTGGTTGAAATAAGCGCTCGTTTCGGTTACAAGCGCGCCGTATGTATCCTGCGGCGTGGTTTTCAAATCGGAATTCAGATCAAACCAGATACCGTGCATATCATCCGGCAGCGCCCGGGGAACATATATGTTTTCCTGTATCTGTTCGTCCTGCTGACCGGCGACAGGAAGATTTACGCCCGTGAACAAGCGGTTGATTGACGATGAGATCTTTGCGGGCAATGCGTCAAAAATAAACAGCACGCCGAAAAGCATCACAAGCACCAAAACAGACAACAGGCTCACAATTATTATTTTTGTACTGTTTTTCATTGACCACTCATACTCTCTTTCGATTTGTCGGCAGATCTCTTTTCGGTCGGCTTCTTTTCTCCGGATCGCTTCTGTGCGGCGTCCTCGGCGTCTTCATCGGTTTTTACGATCTCGGTGACCGTGGTTTTCATTTCCACCCGATCGTAGTACTCCTTGAATTTGATCGCGCAATTCACAAGCTTTTCACAGTTTTTACAGAAAAACAGCGCGGTAAATGCCTGATTGACAGTTTTCCAGTCGCTCATACGTTTCATCTGTTCCCCGCATACGTCGCATTTACATTTCATCTTGCTGCGGTCGATTTTCGGGCTGTTGATATTTGTAATAAGGTTTGACTTGAACAAAAGCTTCTGATAAAAAGATTTGTCGCAGATGACCGCTGAATTCAGCAGATGATCGCGGTTGAAGCATTTTTTCAGACATCGCAGACCAAGAAGACTGTCTTCCAGTGCACGGTGGAAATTGCAGTCGGAAATATCGATCCCCATTTCCACAGCGGCGTTCACAAGGCCGATCTGCTGATTTCCTGCGCTGACGATAAATTCCTGGCAGTATTTCTGCAGATCCACATACTGAGTTAAAAACGGGATCCCGTTGATTCTGCAAAACATATTGAAATTGTCATAAAGCACACGGATGTCGGAGTTGCCCCAGGACATAAACACGCAGTTTCTGCTGCCGATCCATTTCGAAAAATCGGAAACAGCCCGCTGAAAGGAGATGCCCGAAGACATATCCTCATTGGTGATATGGGTCAGGTTTTTTACCCGTCCGCTGAGTTTTTTGATCAGCTGCGACCGTATAATAACCGAAAAGGTGTCGATCACTTCCAGTTCTTCGTTCACCATAACCGCGCCGATCTCCAATATTTCGTTTACAAAACACTTATAAAGCTTATTGTAGGAATTGTTCCATTCCAGATCCATGATCACATAAAACACAGTTGCGAGCCTCAATTCTTATCCGAAATTTATAAACGGAAATCGATTTTCTTTTTATTATAATATAATAACACGGCGTTTTTGTTTTTTCAACCGGATTTTACTTCCGGAAGCGCCTTTTTTTGCAGTTTTCTGAGAATTTTCTTTCTTTTTCAGAACGTATCGGCAACAAATGCGGATAAATGGATTTCTTTTTAAAATAGTATTGAATTTCACATAATTTTTAGGTATACTAAAATTAACAAAAAAAGGAGGTTTTCCAAATGAAAAAGAACAAACTCAACATTAAAAGCTACATTGCGGAATTCATCGGTACCTGCGTGCTCGTCGTTTTCGGCTGCGGCACTGCATGCGCCGTACACTGCGAAGTCAACGGCGGTTATCTGATCACGGCGCTTGCTTTCGGACTTGTGATCGTCGCTATGGCCTATTCCATCGGTAATATTTCCGGCTGCCACATCAATCCCGCCGTCTCGCTTGCCATGCTCATCAACAAAAAAATGAACGTGACCGACTTTATCGGTTATCTGATCTCTCAGTTCCTCGGCGCAATTTTCGGTTCTCTGATTCTCCTTCTTTACTTCGGAAAAGACAGCGGTCTCGGCGCCAACGGCCTCTATGAAGAAAACATTCTGCTCTCGATCCTGATTGAAGCCATTCTGACCTTTGTGTTCATCTTCGCCATTCTCGGCGTCACCTCTAAATCGAAAAACGCCCAGGTCACCGGCATTGTGATCGGTCTGACCTTGACGCTCGTGCACATTCTCGGCATCCACTTCACCGGTACTTCTGTGAACCCTGCCAGAAGCTTCGGTCCGGCCCTGTTTGCCGGCGGCGACGCGCTGGTCAATGTCTGGGTGTTCATCGTGGGTCCGTGTCTCGGTTCCGCCGTTGCTGCCTACGCGTGGAAATTCATCGGGAACAAAGACGAATAAGCCTTTGTTCAGATCAGAAAAAACAGAATGAACGATCATTTTCAAATCCCCGCTTCCCTGCTCGCTTATGCGCAGAAACTGGAAGACAAAACAAAAACTGCTTACCCCGCGCTGGCGCCTCTGGCAAAGCAATGTTACCTCAACACGATCGAAACAACGGTCAAACGTTGCGACAACGGCGATTATTTTGTGATCACCGGAGATATTCCGGCGCTCTGGCTGCGTGACAGCGCCGCCCAGCTTCGGCCTTATATCCCGCTTTGCAAGGACGACCCGGCGCTTTGTGAGATCATGCGCGGCGTTATTCGCCGACACTGTTTTTACGTGACGTTGGATCCGTATTCCAACGCGTTCAACGAAACGGAATCAGACAAAGGCCACACCGCCGACAAAACCGATTTTTATTCCGGTTATATCTGGGAACGGAAATACGAGGTAGATTCCCTCTGCGCGTCGGTTTTTCTCGCGGCGGATTATCTGGATGCGACGGGAGACCGCACCGTTTACTCTGAGGAATTCCACGCGATGCTGCAAACAATTGCAGACACCTTTATCAAAGAACAGCACCATACGGAGAACTCAAGCTATTTCTTCCATCGTGTGAACTGCCCGGAAACCGACACCCTGCCTTTGAACGGCAAGGGCAACCCCGTGGGTTACACCGGCATGACGTGGTCCGGCTTTCGCCCTTCCGACGATCGTTGCAAATACAATTATCTGATCCCTTCTAACATGATGTGCGTCGTGGCGATGAAGAGAGCCGGAAAAATGTTCATCGACGGTTACGGAGACGAGATTTACGCCGAAAAATGCCGCGTTCTCGCCTCGGAAGTTCAAAAAGGCATTGAGACCTACGGTGTTGTCGATCATCCGAAATACGGAAAGATTTATGCCTATGAAACCGACGGTCTCGGCAACCATCTTCTGATGGACGACGCGAATTCTCCGAGTCTGCTCTCGATGCCTTATCTCGGCTACTGCGACAAAACAGATCCTTTATACCTCAACACAAGACGGTTTATTCTGTCGGAGGACAACCCGTTCTATTTTGTCGGCAGCGCCGCAAAAGGCGTCGGCAGCCCGCATACCGGGAAAAACATGATCTGGCACATTTCTCTTGTGATGCAGATTTTAACAGGGACCGACCCCGCTGAAAAAGCAGCCTGCCTCGAGTATCTGTCCGCCACCCATGCAAACACGTTTTTCATGCACGAATCCTTTCACAAAGACGATCCCGAGAACTTTACAAGAACCTGGTTCGCATGGGCGAACGCGCTGTTTGCACAGATGCTTTCCACATTACCGGATGAAGCTCCGTAAGCGTCTTTTTCTGAATATGCATCCGCAATTTCAAGGTTTCCGCTATTGTTTTTTGTAAAACGCTGCGTTTTTGTATTTACAAAACAAATGTGTTGTGCTATACTTAGCGCAGCGACACAGCAAGAAATGATTTCTGAAAGGAGCTTTTTTATGAAATATGTATGCGACGCCTGTGGTTGGGTTTACGATGAGGAGCTTGGCGATCCCGAGAACGGTATCGAGCCCGGCACCCTGTTCGAGGATCTTCCCGAAGATTTCGAGTGCCCCGTCTGCGGCGTAGGAAAAGACATGTTTACAGAGGAATAATCCGGTAAAACATCATCAAAAAAAGGATCGGCGCTCCCGGTCCTTTTTCTTTATCGTCATACGGTTATTCGTTGAGAACAAACGGTTTCACACTGTATTCCGTTTCATTCGGGCGTCGTTCCGGTTTGCACATCGCCGTAATTCTCCCGGCGATTTCATCCAGGGTCCGAAGCCTGCACACAGGCGCTTCCGACAGATTCATTACAAAAGGACACGAAGCAACGCTTTTCTGTTCCCGCAGAAATGCGCGCCCGTTCGCATTCATTCCGAGAACGCGCAGATATGGGAGCTCCTCCTGAAGATCGGCTCTTGTGATACCGAGCACCGCGGACACAAGCGATTGACGGATCCCCGCATGGGTATATCGTTTGGATTTTACAGCGTCATACAAGGCGTTCAGATCATTTTCTGTTTTCAGCGCAGAAACAATTCTGTTTTCAAGCCCCTGCCTGATCCCGTTGACATTCCGAAGCTGCGCTTCATTCAAAGACAAAAGTCTCGTCATCGCGACGGCGGAGAACAGATCCCGACGTAAAGGAAGCGCTCCCTTTTCAGCCGCAGAATACAGAATATCGGCCACCTGAGATGGGACATACGACGTCACGGCGGCAATCGCCTCGCTTATGTTCTTTGAATCAAACGCTCCGCGAATAAACATCGCGCTGGCGAAACTGCCGTCCGCAATATCCGCATCATGCGCATAACGCGCCTCCCTTTCCAGCGCAAAGAAATCATAATCGGGTGCAAACGCACGAAATGCGCGAAGATATTCCAAAGCAAGCAGGCTGTTTGGGTCCCGCAGCAAATCGCCATAATTCTCCCCCCTTTTTTTCTGTACAACAGTTTGCAGCGCCCGGGGATACGAATAATGCAAATCTTCACACAAAGCGGAAACGGCGGCGGCGACAGAAGGATCGTCGATCTCACGCCGGAGATCAGTCAGCTGTTCAAGATTCGCCAGGGCGCCGAAAGACAGCGTTGCTTCAATTTGCAGCGCTTTTGCGATTTTTGCCGCGCCAAGCGCAAAATATCGAGCGCCGGAAAGAACGAAAGGCAACGGCAGCTCCAGCACCAGATCGGCGCCGCAGCGGATCGCCATTTCCGCACGCAGCGCTTTTTCACAAAAAGCGATCTCTCCCCGCTGTACGAAATTACCGCTCATCAGACAGACGATCGTCTGCGCTCCGGCGGCGCGGGTCTGCGCGATATGATAGAAATGCCCGTTGTGAAACGGGTTATATTCACAAACGATCAGAGCATTTTTTTTCATTTATGCCCTCCTGTTGAATTTTTATCTTGCAATCCGACGTCTTTACGTATATAATAAAAAAGATATGAAAAAAAATCAAGTATATTTTTCGGAGGATGGAATTATGAAAATTCTTGTAATCAATTGCGGAAGCTCCTCGCTGAAATATCAGCTGATCGACATGGAGACCGAGGCGCTCCTTGCAAAAGGAAACTGCGAGCAGATCTCATACGAAAACTGCACCTTTACGCACGTTGTGCCCGACGATGCGGCAAAGAGCCGGAAAAAGGTCCCGATGCTGATGGCCGACCACAGCGCCGCCATCAAAATCGTGCTGAACGCGCTTGTGGACGAGGCTACCGGCGTGATCGCATCTACCGATGAAATCAATGCCGTTGGGCATCGCGTGCTGCACGGCGGTGAAAAATTCAACGGTTCCGTGCTTGTGGACGAAAAGGTAAAAGAAGCGATCCGCGAATGCTTCGATCTCGGCCCGCTGCACAATCCCGCCAACCTGATGGGCATTGAAGCCTGCGAAGTGATCATGCCCGGCGTGCCGCAGGTAGCGGTGTTCGATACCGGTTTCCACGCCACTATGCCGGACTACGCCTATATGTATGCCCTGCCCTATGAATTCTATGAAAAGTATCACATCCGCCGCTACGGCTTCCACGGCACCTCTCACCGTTTTGTGAGCAAACGCTGCATCGAGCTGCTTGGCGGCAAGGCGGAGGGCACGAAGATCGTGACCTGCCATCTGGGCAACGGTTCTTCCATTTCAGCGGTGAAGGACGGCAAATGCTTTGACACTACCATGGGTGTTACCCCGCTTGAAGGAATCCTGATGGGCACCCGCTGCGGTTCTATCGACCCCGCCATTGTTCCCATCCTGATGAAAAAAGAGAACCTGACGCCGGACGAGGTTGACACGCTGATGAATAAAAAATCCGGCATGCTGGGGCTCACCGGCACCAGCGACAACCGTATCATTGAGCAGAGAGCAAAAGACGGCGACGAAAGAGCAAAGCTTGTGGAATCCATGCTCTGCCATCAGCTCACCAAATACATCGGCGGTTTTGCCGCCGCCATGGGCGGACTGGACGCTGTTGTTTTCACCGGCGGCATCGGCGAAAACAACCCGCAGTACCGCACCCGTGTTGGCGAAAAACTGGAATTCCTCGGTACGAAAATCAACGAGGAGACCAACGCCACCCGCGGCAAGGAAGTGGACATTTCCATGCCCGGCTCCAAAGTGCGGATGTTCGTGATCCC
>CACZOP010000236.1 GCA_902782845.1 Oscillospiraceae bacterium
CGAAGCGCCGAGATCATCAAAGAAATCATCCGGGGAGGCAAACTGCAATTCACAGTATCCTTCGCGCTTCATTTTGGTTTTCAGGTGTTCGATGTCTGCTCTGGTAGGCCCGCCGCCGTGATTGCCCACCCCGTAAAAAAGCATCATGCCGTGCCCTTCTTTTTTTGCTGTGGCGTCAAGCAGATCAAGCGCTTCGTCCAGCGCCGGCGGTGTGCGGACGCAATACGCCGTCGGGATCTTATAGGTCAGGACTTTGGAGCCGTCCTGCGATTCCCAGAGATAGGTGCCGGGAACGTCCGGATTTTCTTTTGCTTCCGGACGCATCATTACGTAGGCGTGCATGCCGCCTTTACGCAGAAGCTGCGGGAGATTAGCGTTGTGACCGAAGCTGTCTACGTTGTAGCCGGTGACACAGGTTTTTCCGAATTTTTCGTGGTAATAAAGCTGAGAGTAAAGCGCCTGCCTTGCAAAGCTCTCGCCGCTGGGCATATTGCAGTCGGGCTGTACCCACCAGCCGTTCACAGGCACCCAGCGTCCTTCTTTTACGCGGGCGCGGATCTTTTCAAATACGTCCGGCGCAATGTCCTCTACCCATTTATAATATGCTGCGGAGGAACAGGTGAAAACGAAATCGTCGTATTCATCCAGACGGTCGAGGGCCGAACGGAAGGTTTGCAGCACTTCGCCGCAGCCTTCCTGCCATCGCCAAAGCCATACGGGGTCAAGGTGCGCGTTTCCGATCAGGAATGTTTTCGGTAGATGATTCATTTTCAGGAATCCTCCTCAATCAAGCCGTAATATTCGCCAAGCCAATAAGCAAAGGTGTAAACATAGCAGCTTTCCAAGTGATAAGTTCCTCTGTGGTTGTGCGTGTCAGTATAAGCGTAGGGGTTCCGGTCGTATTTTGAGATCGCCCTTTCGTCCGGCATCAGAAGGCAGGCGGTTTCTTTCATGCCGCCGAAGCGATATCTGCAGGGAACGTCCTGCCGCACACTGACCGAAACGCTCGCCGCAAGCCGTGAAATATCCTGGCGCCGGAACCAGTCGCAGAGCATCTGCGTATCCACCGGGTCATCGGGGCAGCTGAGCATATAGGGGAAGTCGTAAGCCGGATTGTGTTCCCTTCGGAATGTTCCGTTCCATCCGCGGTAACCGTTCCTGTATTGTTCACGCAATGTCTCGTCTGTTTCAAGCATGATCAGCAGCCAGTAGGAACAGGTCGCCAGCATATTGTCGCCATACATCAGTTCTTCCACCTGCTCCAGTCCGCCGCAGCCGGCGCTGATATGGAATCTCTGGTCGTGCAGCGTCGTCAGCCTGGCATAGCCCTCTTCCGCAATCAACCTGCGGTAATTGGTTTCCCACGGATCCTTTTCGCCTGTAATGAACATCACGACTTTGTGATACATCAGCAGTTCAGCAGCGTTCAGGCAGGCGTCGGACCAACCGATGGGCGTTGAAAAGTATTCTTTGTCCCACTTAGCCCAGGTGGTCGGTTCAACGTTACATTCAATCAGCCGGTTGCCGTTGCTGATAATATGGCCAAGCGTGTTCTTTGCGGCGGTTTGAATGATGCCGTCCAGTTCCGGATCCTCTTCCCCCAGAATCAGGTGTGCGAAATACATCAGCAGATACTGATGTGTGATCTCGTCGCTGCTGGTATCTCCTTTATAAACGATCCCGTTGATGGTATGACCTTCGTCTTCAAACAGACGGCGCAAGCGCGCAGGGATCTCGGCAGAAGCCGGAATGATTTTTCCGGCAAGCCCCATTTCCTTGGATTGCCTCGTCGGCAGGCAAACGGCTTCACCGTTGCCGATCCTGTAAAACAAACCGTCGTCGGGTACGGGCTCTCCTGGCGTTAAATAGGTGCGCGCCACAAAACCGTCTCCCCGACAGGAGATAAACATCAAAAGCAGGCAGGCTTCGGTTGCCCGTAAAGCGCTTTGTTTTGCTGCTGCCGTCAGCGGATCCCCTGCGCCGAGCTTACGTTTGTAATATGCGTATTTGCAAAGCTCGCCCACGGCAAACCCTGCAGTGAAACTGCCGGAATTGTCGGAATGGCCGAAAGGAACACGGGAGGAAAGCTCGCGTTCCACCGTCAGGTCCCGCTGAGTGACCATACCGTGACGGTCAACATACCGGAGGCTTTCTTCAGTTAATCTGCGCGCCTTTTCCTCCGGGGATATCTCAGTCAGGCGGATGTGTGAAACCGCCGTTTCCGTCAGTACCCAAACCTCCTCTGCCGCGGGGTCGGGGACGTAGATCGCATAAACCGCATTGTCCGCCAGATCCCGTTCTGCAGAAAAAAACATGACGCGATCCGCTTCACGGAGAGGAGCAGGTTCATAACGGGTAAGACCGTTCTTCGCCCCCATCCAAAGCGACGTGTTTGTTTTTGCGAAGCAGGAATAATCGCTCTTTTTCGACGGAAGCGGCACATGGATGGCATCAAGCTCCGTTTCCGCAGGAACTGAACGCGTCTGTTCAAATAACCGTGCCGGAACTGCGGCGTCGAATTTATCGTAAATCCGGATTTCTCTTGCAACGGCGTGCGGGATCTTTAATGACTGCATGGACGATTTTCCCTTTCATAGTTGATGATTGCTTCGTATCAGAATGTATTCTGTTTTTTTTACGCTTCCGTCTGTTTGTTCTTCTTCTGTAAAAAGATACTCGATCCGGAAGCCTTCCGTATTTATTAATGTGCTTTCATTTCCGTGTCGGATCGAGAGGATCATTCTTTCTGCTTTCGGCTGGTCGGGCGTCTGCAGCAGTGAAAGCAGCAGATACGAGCCGATGCGCCCGAAATTACGCAGCGCCTCTTCGTCTGCCGTGTGGGCGGCGGAACAGCGGAGAATTACGGCGGAAAAAGACGTTTCCTTTGTTTTTGCCGCGATAAAGAGCTGCGGTTCCGAGACCGGTTCGGCTGTATCGGATATCGTTTTTTTGAGTGGGATCTCCCAAACGGTACCGAGACTTGAAAAAACGGGTGAAAGCGGGTGGTCGGCGCGTTTTGCATTTGTCAGACCGGAAACAAGATAGGGGGAGGGCAGAACTCTGCAAAGATGATCAAATAACGTCTGCGCGGTGATCGAAATATCTAACCCCTCATTTTTCTTGTTGATGCAGAAAGTGCCGGGCGGTGCGGGAAGACGTCCCTGTTTTGCCGCAAAAATCCGTTTGATCTCGGCGATTCTTGCTCTGGATTTTTTTTGCGTCCAGATCAGCGCGTTCCTGGTTTGGGTTTCTTCTTCCTGCTGTGTTTTCTCTGTAACGGAAAGAACGTCGATTTGCTTCTTCAGTTCTTTTTTTCTTTTCCTCGCGCCGAATTTTAAAGATTGAAGCTCCGATTGGTATTGCGATATCTCGTTGCGCGTTTGCGCCAGCATAAAAGTGATCGGTAAATTCTCAAGGGTGTATTCTGTTTGTGCGATGGTGTTCAGCAGATCGTCGTTTTCTGTCTCCAACGCCGTTTTTTCTTCAGCATGCGTGCGCCAATACCGGTATTTGCCGCGTTCTTCGTCTTCTTCTGTCCGCGCCGTCGCAAGCTCCCGGCAAAGACGGTTGATCTGATTTGCTTCGAAATACCCCCGGATCGTGCGGAGCCTGCGGATATCGTCTTCCCGAATGTGTTTCGCTCCGGCAGTAAAGGTCTGATCCCGTTCAAAAGCATCTGCGGAACCGGCGTTATCTGTGTATTTCCACGAACAGCTTTCTTTCAGCGTTTCTCCGAAACGGATATAAAGGTCGCAGATGTTTTTCCCAAGGTCGCTGTCTCTGCAATAATTCACCGCGGTTTCAAGCAGCAGCAGGCAACTGTCTCCCTCGTCCGTGTATTTCTCCCACTGCCATTGCTGCATGTTGCTGTGAGACGGGCCAAACGATTTTTTCGCCGATTCAAAGCCTGCTGCTGCGGCTTCGCTCAGCGTTCTTGCGATTTTTGTGTATTGTTCTCCGCGGTCGAAAGAAAGATCTCCCTGAACGGTGAGCAGATTCTGCAGCCGCAGGCCGTCGCTCAACGTGTCGATCAGCTTGTTCATGGCGTCGGCAGTCGGTGAAACGGAAAAATCGTCCGCCCGTCTTTTGGTCTCCGTAAAGAGTAAACGGGTAAAACCTTCAACGACACGGTTTCGCAGCGCGTCAGCAAGTTCGGGAGGAACCAAATGTAAAGCCGTCATCCATGCGTTGACGGCTTCTTCCATCCGGCTGTCGGCGACAGTTGCGCCCCCGGCTGCCGCAGCGGCGCGCAGCTCCCAGGCCCGATAATTGTTCAGGTCGTGTTCAATCACGCTGTTCGCAAGGCTCGCAGCCAATTCAAATTTCTTATTATTCAGCGCTTCGGCTGCCGCGGTGAGCGAGGCTTGTACGTCGTTTGTATCCATATCCAATCCGTATGATCTGTAATAAGCTGTATTTATTCTTCGGGTGCTTCCGATTGTTCTGAAAACGTAAGGATGCAAAGCGGGTTGTTTTGTTTGTCTGCGCCCGTTGTTAGCGTTGCGAGAACGGTATCGTCCTTCAGGATCTGAACGCTGTCGTCTGCCTGTGTCTGAAGCGTAAGATCGCAAAGCTGCGTGAGGATTGTTTTGTATTCAAGCAGATACCGTTCCGCGCCTTCAAACTGTGTGTGTTTGTCTTTATTTGCAAGAATGCGGTAGGTATAGGCGATCCCGTCGGGAGTATTGTTCTTTTGTGAAAAGGGAATTTTCTTGCTGCAGGAATCCGGTTGCGGAAGCGCGGGCGCTTCTTCGTAATACTTCCAAGTATCGGTCGGCGGCAAATGATCTTCCGTTTTAGAATAGATCGTCCGGTGTTCGATACATTCATAAGTGTATGTGCAGGTCTGTTCTTCCCCTGTTTCCTTGTCTTTTGATAAGCTTTTAATCAGATTGCCGTACTCGTCGTAGGTGTAATCAATAATGCAGGTTTTGTCGGGGGTCGGGCCAACGCCGTATTTGAAAAACTGCCGCGTTTCCCGGATCGGCCTTGCGGTTTTGTCGTATTTATAGGTGACGACGGTGTTCTGCCATTCGTCGTGCGCGCACGATATCGTCATTTCTTTCGGACGGTTCTGCTCGTCGAGCTGATAAGAATACCGATACGTGACCCAGTTCATATTGCTGTAATCGGAATTGATCCGTTTGCTCTCAATGGTTCCGTCGTCGTTATAAAAATAGGTTTCGCTGAAATACCCCTCGTCGTTTGTAAAGGTTTCTTTGTCCAACAAACCGTTTTCATTATAAATATAATCATAGACGCCGGTTTTGTCGCCCTCCGCTTTTTTACCAAGCAGTTTCCCGTACTTGTCAAAAATAAAGTCGCTGTATTGAACGGTTGCCCCGTCGGTTTTTTCTTCTGTTAATGCAAAAATGGGAAGCTCAAGGGTATATTCTGCGCTTTTTACGGCAGCCGGCTCAGCTTCATCTTTTTTGCCGCACGAAGAAAAGCAGAAAATCAGCGTTGTTGCGGTAACCATTGCAATTAAGCGTTTCCATTGCTTTTTCATAATTTTATCCGCCTTCTCACAATCATTTTGCTCTGGAGACGATTTATCCTGCTAAAGCAATTTTAACAAAACGGAGGCATTTTGTCAAATTCTTTTTCGACCGTTTTTCCGGGATCCATGTTACAGTATTGTAATCATTCGTAGGCTGCGGACTTTTGGTTTAGTTCCGGAAAGGGCCGGATACTTCTGTTTAAGATTCCGTGCATCCGGGCGATTGCAATACCGTAATTCACGATCGGAACGCCGGCGTTTACAGCGCGGTTGATTCGGTTTTTCATTTCCGTTTCATTGAGCATGCAGCCGCCGCAATGGACGATCAGTGAAAAAGAATTAAGATCCTCAGGGAATTCGGTTCCGGAGCAGAAATGGAACTCGGGTTTAGCGCCGCAATACGAACTGATCCACGCCGGGAGCTTTTGCGTACCGATATCTCCGCATTGCCGGTGGTGGGTGCAGCCCTCTGCGATCAGTACTTTATCGTTATTTTTCAACAACGCGATTGCATTCGCTCCGCGCAGCAGCGTGGGCAGATTGCCCTTATACCGTGCGAATAAAATCGAAAAAGATGTCAGAGGGACGTTGTCGTTTAATGATGCTGCGACCGTTTCAAATACCTGAGAATCGGTAATCACAAGCTTCGGCGCCTTTTTCATTCCGATTATCGTTTCGGATAATTCTTCCGGCTGACAAACCAGCGCCGTGCAATGTGCGTCCAGCAATTCACGCAGTACCTGCTGCTGCGGCAGGATCAATCTTCCTTTAGGAGCGGAAGCGTCGATGGGAACAACGAGAACAACACAGTCTCCCCGTGACAAAAGATCCGCAACGAGATATTTTTCTTTTTTTTGTTTTTTTGCGAAATCGGCAAGACGGTTTTTCAGTTCGTTCACGTTTTCTCCGGTCAGGGCGCTTACGTAGAGCGCATCCGGTTGAAGCGCGTCTTTGTCTGATAGCAGATCTGCTTTATTGTATGCGATCAGATAGGGAAGACCGCGCTTATTGAATTCACCGATCAGTTTATTCTCAAGCTCGCTCCGGTTTTGCGTCGCGTCGGTAACCAATACGGCGACGTCCGTGCGCGCAAGCGCCTCCATCGCCTTTTTGATCCGCATGGCGCCGAGCTCTCCTACGTCGTCAAGCCCCGGGGTGTCTGTGATGACCACGGGACCGAGCGGCAGCAGTTCCATCGCCTTTTTGACCGGATCCGTCGTGGTGCCCCTGATATCGGATACGATACTGAGTTTTTGGCCTGTGACGGCGTTTACAAGGCTTGATTTGCCGGCGTTGCGAAGGCCGAAAAATGTGATGTGTACCCGTTCCGCCGAGACTGTTTCGTTCAGGCTCATTTTTAAATCTCCTTGTTGTATAAGAGTTTCGGAAAAATTATTGTTGAAAATCCTTGTGGAATTTGCTCAATAATTGAGCAGTATTCCTATTGATATCTTACAAATAAAGTGGTAAAATGATGAAAAAGGGAGGTTCTGTCATGAAGCTGGTTGTCATCATACTGAATAAAACAGAGTGCCTTGAAAAACTCCTTGAAACCTTTAAGGATAATCACGTCTCGGGCGCCACGATCATCGACAGCAAGGGAATGATCCAGGAGCTCAGCGATAACTATGATTTTCGTATCACAGGTTCGCTGCGGGAAATTTTCATGCCCTCGCATAAAGAGAATAAAACGATCTTAATGGTCGCCAAAGAAACGGACGTGTCTATGATCTCAAGGATCGTGGATGAGGCCACAGGCGGATTATGGAAGCCCGATACCGGGATTTTGTTTACGATCCCTATCGATCATCTGGAAGGAATGCATATCTGATATGTTGCAGGGACTCAATTTAAATACATTTGCCGATCTTGCGCTGATGATTTTTGCGGGAATGGCAATGGGCAGGCTGGTAAAAAAAATCAAACTGCCGAACGTGACAGGATATCTGCTTGCAGGTCTTTTGCTCGGCCCCAGTGTACTGGGGATCCTCAGCGCGGATTTTTTAACGGCGGCAACCGTAATATCGGATGCGGCGCTTGGATTTATCGCGTTCTCGATCGGTAACGAATTCAAAATCGCTTATTTCAAGCGCGTGGGCGTTACGCCGATCGTGATCGCAACGATGGAATCGCTGTTCGCCGTGGTATTCGTCGCCGCAGCTTTGCTGCTTGCCGGATTCGAAACGCCGTTTTCTCTGGTGCTGTCCGCGATTGCGGCAGCAACTGCTCCTGCCGCGACCATCATGGTGATCAAGCAGTATAAGGCAAGGGGGCCGGTGACGGAAACGCTGCTCTCCGTCGTCGCTCTGGACGATGCGACCGCGCTGATCATGTATTCCGTTTCCATCGCGATCGCCAAAGCGATAACCGGAGCGTCGCTCTCGGTGAAGGAACTGGTGCTTCCTGCGATGATCGAAATATTCGGCGCTTTGCTTGCCGGCGCGGCGCTTGGTTTTATTTTTCTTCTGCCTCTGAAATTTTTCAAGAAAGACAGCAACCGCATGAGTCTGATCGTCGGCTTTATCTTTGCCGGACTCGGGCTTTCAAAGCTCTGCGGCTTTTCGTCTTTGCTGTTCTGTATGGCGATGGGCGCGATCGTAGCGAATTTCTCACCGGATGTAAATAAACTGATGGATCTTTCCGATAAGATCACACCGCCGATTTTTCTGCTGTTCTTCGTGGCTTCCGGCGCGGATCTGAAAATCTCTGTGCTTCCATCAGTGGGGATCGCGGGTATTCTTTACGTGATTATACGTGTTGCAGGCAAAATGTTCGGCGCGACGCTGGGCGCTGTGATCTGCAAGGCTGAGAAGAATATCAGGAAGTATCTCGGCCCGGCGCTGCTCCCGCAAGCGGGCGTTGCCATCGGTCTTTCTCTGGTTGCCGGAGAGGCGTTCCCCGCTTATGCATCGCAGATTCGTGCGATCATTCTCTGCGGAACTCTGATTTATGAATTGATAGGACCCGCCGTTTCTAAAATGAGTTTGAAAAAAGCGGGCGAAATACAGGAATAAAAGAAATAAGCTTCTTTATGAAACGCTGCGTTTTTGCTGCGTTTCTTTTTTTGTTTAACGGGAAACTTCTCCGCCGTACAGAGGCGGCTTGACTGTTCCTGTGATACAAAAAAGATGATTACGCCTCCCGATTTGCCCTTCAGGCACGGAAATGGGGAAAATCCCGAAGCGCGTCCTGTGGACGAAAAAGCGAGGGATTAGAGTGAGCAAATACAGAGTGATGAGAGCGAAGCGAAGCAGCGCGACAATATTTGCGA
>CACZOP010000237.1 GCA_902782845.1 Oscillospiraceae bacterium
AACCCCGCCCAGCCGGACAACCCCAACCCCGAAGCGCCCGAGAACGCCTGCAAATGGTGCTTTAAGGTGCACGGCGGCTCCTTCTGGCAGCGCATCGTGGCGTTTTTCCACAAGATCCTCTATTTCTTCGCCCACCTGTTCGGCAGGAGATAACGCGCAAACCGTAAAATCCTCACCTTTGAGCCGGAGCCCGCGCGCCCCGGCTCTTTTTTTTGCAAAAAGTGAGCGCCGGCAGGCATATAAATATCCGATTTTCCGCTTTGTTTTCGGAAAAATCCGGCATCACAAAAAAGGACCCTGCTCGGGCCCTTTTTTGCGTTTTCGGGAAATACCGGGAATCAACGGGTGCGTCTGCCGAACCTGCCGCGTTTACCGGTGGGGGCGGTTTTGCCGCCGTCGTTGCGACTTTCGTAGTCCGCGTCCAGGTCCTCCCGCCATTCCTCGCTCATGGGAGCGGCGCAGCGGTTCATGGTCACCGCCCGGCTCACGGCCGCGTAGGCGGTTTTTGTGCCTTGGGCGTCGGCGTGGTAGTTTACCGCGCGGTCGGCGGAGATGCCGATGTGTTCCGCCGTTTCCACCGCGTCGATGTTGGCGCCGATGAAGATGAATTCCCAGCCCTTTTCCTTGTGGGCCTCGATCATGCGCTTCACTTCGTCTCTGCCGTATTTTTTGCTGGCGTTCTCCATCCCGTCGGTGATCACGGTGAACATGGTGTGGGCGGGCACGTCCTCGGGGCGGGCGTATTTGTGGATCGTGTCGATGTGTTTGATCGCGCCGCCCAGCGCGTCCAGCAGCGCGGTGCAGCCCCGGACGAAATACTCCTTTTCGGTGATGGGCTTCACGTCCTTCAGCCGGATCCTGTCGTGCAGCACCTCGGTCTCGTGATCGAAGAGCACGGTGGATACGAAGCAGGGCGCGTCGCTCTGTTTCTGTTTTTCGATCAGGCTGTTAAAGCCGCCCACCGTGTCGCTTTCAAGGCCGCCCATGGAGCCGCTGCGGTCCAGGATGAATACCAGTTCGGTGACGTCGTTTGCGGGCTTTCCGTTTTTGCCGCCGTTCACGGCCGTGTTCATTTCGTTTTTGAATTCGTTCTTTGTCATTGTTGTTTCCTCCGTTTCTTTTTTTGTTTGCAGGCTCAGTATAACAGAAACGGAAGGCCGAAAGGTCGCCTGAAAAGCGACATCTGCGAAAAAAAGCTTTTTTCTTGTTTCATTCCGCGGATTGTGTTAAAATGTAAAAAAACGGACGGGGAGAATGCGCATGAACACCTATGGAAGAGAAAAGCTCAGGGCTGGCGTGCTGGGTCTCGCGGTGGGGGACGCCTTTGGCATGCCCTTTGAATGCGGCAAGCGCGGCGCGTTTGATATTTATGCCGGGAGCCTGCAGCCGGACGGCAGCCGCCAAATGCGGGGCTATCGCCCGGGGGACCCTGCCTGGTTTTATGAGGAAAACGGCGAAATGGCGGCGGGGATCTGGACGGACGACACCGCCATGACCCTGGCGGAGCTGGAAAGCGTGGCGCGGCTGGGACGGGTGGATCCCGATGATATTATGCGGAATTTCTGCCGCTGGCACTATGAGGGCGCGTTTTCGGCAACCGGTACCGCCATCGGTCAGGGCAAACAGACGGTGAACGCCCTGACGCGCTACAAAGCGGGAACGCCCGCTGCCGACTGCGGCGGAAGAGGGGAGCGTGACAACGGCGACGGCTCTTTGATGCGGATGCTGCCCTTTGCCTTTTTGCCTGCCATGCTGGCGCGGGACGGCGTGACCGTGCGGGCGCTTTCGTCGCTTACCCACGGGCATCCGGTCTCTGTGACCGCCTGTGAAATCTATCTGGTTTTGGCTGAGGCGCTGATCGCCGGGGCGGACCGCGCTTTGCTCCGGCCGCTGCTCGAAGATCGGGCGGCCCCCTATGGCCGCTTGCCGCAAGTGCCCGATCTGCCGCAGGAAGAGATCTCCAGCTCCGGCTATGTGGTTTCTGCTCTCGAAGCTTCCGTGTGGTGCCTGTTCACGGCGGAGAGCTTTGAGGATTGTGTTGTGCGCGCGGTGCAGCTCGGCGGGGATACCGACACCATCGCCGCCATCGCCGGGAGCCTTGCGGGGCTTTTGTGGGGGATGGACGCCATTCCCGCCCAGTGGAAAGAAGCTCTTTTCCGCCGGGAGGAGATCCTCGCTCTCTGCGACCGCTTTGCCGCCGTTGCGGAATAAGGCCATTGAAATCCTTGTAAAAAGAATACAGAAAAACAAAAAACAACCGGGAGCGCGGCAGTCTTCCCGGTTGTTTCGTTCCGGTATAATTATCACGCGAACTGGCTGTTCCACAATTCCGCGTAGAAGCCGCCTTTCTCCAGCAATTCGGCGTGGGTGCCCTGCTCCACGATATTGCCCTCGTTCATCACGAGGATCAGGTCGGCGTGCATGATGGTGGAAAGCCGGTGCGCCACCACGAAGCAGGTGCGGTTTTCCATCAGGCGGGCGAAGGCCTTCTGCACCCGGATCTCGGTGCGAAGGTCGATGGAGGAGGTGGCTTCGTCCAACAGGAGGATGGGCGGGGCGGAGAGCATCACCCGGGTGATGCACAACAGCTGCTTCTGCCCCTGCGAGAGCGCGCCGCCCTCTTCGCCGAGCACCGTGTCGTAGCCCTGCGGCAGGCGGGAGATAAAGGCGTGGGCGTGGGCTTTTTTCGCCGCCGCGATCATCTCTTCTTCGGTGGCGTCGGGCTTGCCCATGCAGATGTTTTCCCGCACCGTGGCGTTTTTCAGCCACGTTTCCTGCAGCACCATGCCGCAGGCGGCGCGGAGGCCCGCGCGGGTGAGGGTGCGGGTCTCGTTCCCGTCGAGACAGATTTCTCCGGCGTCGGGGTCGTAAAAGCGCATCAGCAGGTTAATCAGGGTGGTTTTGCCACAGCCGGTGGGGCCCACGATCGCCACGGTCTGCCCGGGGCGCACCGAAACGTTCACGTGCTCCAGCAGGGTTTTGCTTTTGTCGTAAGAGAACGATACGTCCTTCAGCTCCATGCGGCCCTCCACGTTTGCCGGGACCACCGCGTCCGGCGGATCCGGCGTTTCGGCGGGGGCGTCGATCAGCTCCAGCACCCTGGCGGCGCAGCACAGGGAATTCTGCAGCTCCGCAAACACGGCGGAGATCTCGTTAAAGGGCTTGGTGTATTGGTTGGCAAAGCTCAAAGCCGTTGCCAGCATTCCCACGGTGAGGCCGCCGCCGAACTTTCCCAGCACGCAGAAGGCCCCCGCCAGCGCCACCGCGGCATAAACCAGAGCGTTCACAAAGCGGGTGGCTGGATTTGTCACCGACGACACGAAGATCGCCTTCAGCGTCGCCCCGGCGAGGCGGTCGTTCCCTTCGTCGAAGGTTTTCTGCTCCGCCTTGCTTCGCCCGAAGGCCCTCACGGTTTTCAGGTTCCCGGTGATCTCCTCGATCTGCGCGGTCTGTTCGGCGCGGAGCCCGGTCCGGGCGCGGAAATAGCGGTAAGAGCGCCGCGCGATAAAGCGGGCGGCAAACAGCGAGAGGGGCGTGAGCAGCGCCACCGCCGCCGCGATCAGGGGGTGCAGGCGGATGAGCAGCAAAAGCGTCCCGCCGATGGTGAGCACGCCGGTAAAAAACTGCGAAAAGCCCAGCAGCAGTCCTTCCGCAAACTGGTCGGCGTCGTTCACCACCCGGCTGAGGGTCTCGCCCGTGGGGTGGGAATCGAGATAAGAAAAGGGCAGCACGTTGATTTTTGCGAACGCCCGGTCCCGCAGATCCCGCACCGTGTTGCAGGTCACGGCGTTGTTGATCCGGGCCATGGCCCACGCCGCAAGGGCGCACAGGGCAATGAGGATCAGGCACACGGCGAGCTTTCCGAGCACACCGGGCAGGTCCACGCTGTCAGGCCCCGCGATGAGATCCACCGCCTGCCCGAAGAGCAGGGGGATCGCCAGCGTGAACGCCACGTTCAGGGCGGCAAAGAGCAGCGAGAGCAGCAGCCGTCCCCGGTAGCGGGACAACAGCGCCAATACTTTTTTCACTGTGCCTTTCGGGGCTTTGTTTTCCGGCTTACGCACGGGCGTCGCCTCCTTCCGCCGCGCGGCAGATCTCCGCGTAGACCTCGTTTTCTTTTTGCAGCGTCGCGTGGTCGCCCGCGGCCGAAAGCCTGCCGTCCTCCAGCACCAGGATTTTATCGCAGCCCGCAACGGAGGCGGACCGCTGCGAAACGGTGAATATGCAGGGACGGCCGGGGAGGGCGGCGAGGGCTTCCCGCAGCCGCCGTTCGGTGGCGTAATCCAGGGCGGAAGCCGCGTCGTCCAATATCAGAATCGGAGCGGATTTTACCAAAGCCCGGGCGATCGTCAGCCGCTGCCGCTGGCCGCCCGAGAAGTTTTTGCCGTTTTGTTCCGTTTTGGCGGAGAGGCCGCCTTCTTTGGCGCGGAGCACGTCCGCCGCCCGGGCGTTTTCCACCGCCTCCAGCAGGGCTTCGTCGGACGCCGCCGGATCGCCCCAGCGCAGGTTGTCCCGCACCGTGCCCGAAAAGAGCACCGCCTTTTGCGGTACCACGCTCACCAGCGAAAGCAGCGTTTCCTCGTCGTAGTCTTTTACGTTGTGCCCGAACACGAACACCTCGCCGCCGGTCGCCTCATAAAAGCGGGGAATGAGCTGCACCAGCGTGCTTTTTCCCGCGCCCGTGGAGCCGATCACGCCGATCTGCTCGCCCTTGTTTGCCGTAAAGGAGATATGCGCCAGCGAATCCGCCGCGTTTTTGCCGTAGCGCATCGAAACGTCCCGGAATTCCACCGCCGGAGCGGAAAAATCGGGCGCGGCGCCTTTTTCGGGGGTGGGAAGCCCCGGTTCCACGGCAAAGACCTCCGCGATCCGTTTTGCGCTTGTGAGCCCCTTTGAGATGGTCACCACCAGGTTCGCGAGCTTGATGAGCTCCACCAATATCTGCGACATATAGTTATACTGCGCCACCACCGCGCCCCGGGTCAGTTCCCCCGCGTTCACCCGCACGGCGCCGGCATAGATCAGCGCCACCAGCGAGAGGTTCAGGATCACATACGTCAGGGGGTTCATCAGCGCCGAAATGCCGCCCGCCCTGCGGTTCGCCGCCGCCAGCGCGCCGTTTTTTTCACGGAATTCCCTGATCTCCTGCGCTTCTTTTCCAAAGGCCCGCAGCACCCGCACGCCGTTTAAGTGCTGGCGCACGGTTTTCAGCACGCCGTCGAGCCGCTGCCGGGCTTTTTTATACA
>CACZOP010000238.1 GCA_902782845.1 Oscillospiraceae bacterium
CCTATCTGGCCACCTTTGCCCGCATCAATAAATACGGCTTCATCGAGGCCCCCTTCCGCCGCGTGGATAAAGAGAGCGGCAAGGTGACCAACGAAGTGGAATACATGACCGCGGACGTGGAAGACGAGTTCCGCGTGGCGCAGGCCAACGAGCCGCTGGACGAGGACGGTTATTTCAAAAACAACCGCGTGATCGTCCGCTACCGGGACGAGTTCCAGGAGGTGGAACCCCGCTTCGCCGACTATATGGACGTTTCTCCCCGCATGGTGGTCTCCGTTGCCACGGCCATGATCCCCTTCCTGGAGAACGACGACGCCAACCGCGCGCTGATGGGCGCGAACATGCAGCGGCAGGCTGTGCCGCTTCTCAAAACCGAAGCGCCCTTCGTGGGCACCGGCATGGAATATAAATCCGCCTGCGATTCCGGCGTGTGCGTGCTGTGCAAAAACAGCGGCACCGTAACCAAGGTTTCCGCCGAGCACGTGGAGATCGCCTGCGACGAGGGCGGCACCGATACCTACGACCTCATGAAGTTCATGCGGTCCAACCAGGGCACCTGCATCAACCAGCGTCCCATCGTTGACGTGGGCGAGCACGTGGAAGCCGGCGACGTGATCGCCGACGGTCCCGCCACCAGCGGCGGCGAGATTTCCCTCGGCAAAAACGCCCTGATCGGCTTTATGACCTGGGAAGGCTATAACTACGAAGACGCCGTGCTCATCAACGAGAAGCTGGTACGCAACGACGTGTATACCTCCATCCATATCGAAAAATATGAGATCGAGGCCAGAGAAACAAAACTCGGTACCGAAGAGATCACCAGAGATATCCCGAACGTGGGCGACGACGCGCTCAAGGATCTGGATGAAAACGGCGTGATCCGCATCGGCGCGGAGGTGCGTTCCGGCGACATTCTTGTGGGTAAGGTCACGCCCAAGGGCGAGACCGAGCTTACCGCCGAGGAGCGGCTGCTGCGCGCGATCTTCGGAGAAAAGGCGCGCGAGGTGCGCGACACCTCCTTGAAGGTCCCCCACGGCGAATACGGTATCATCGTGGACGTGGAGGTCTATACCAAAGAAAACAGCGATGAGCTTTCTCCCGGTGTGGATAAGATCGTTCGCTGCTATATCGCCCAGAAGCGGAAGATCTCCGTGGGCGACAAGATGGCGGGCCGCCACGGCAACAAGGGCGTTGTTTCCCGCATCCTTCCGCAGGAGGACATGCCTTTTATGGAAGACGGCACACCCCTCGATATCGTGCTGAATCCTCTGGGCGTTCCCTCCCGAATGAATATCGGTCAGGTGCTGGAGGTCCATCTCGGCCGCGCCTGCCGTGAGCTTGGCTGGCACATCATGACGCCCGTGTTCGACGGCGCGCATGAGAACGACATCATCGACTGCTTTAACGAAGCGGGCCTGGATCCCTCCGGTAAAGTTACGCTCTACGACGGCAGAACCGGCCGTAAGTTCGATAACCCCGTGACCGTGGGCGTGATGTACTTCTTAAAGCTGCATCATCTGGTGGACGATAAGATCCACGCCCGTTCCACCGGTCCGTACTCGCTGGTTACCCAGCAGCCTCTGGGCGGTAAAGCCCAGTTCGGCGGTCAGCGCTTCGGTGAAATGGAAGTCTGGGCGCTGGAAGCCTACGGCGCCACCTACACCCTGCAGGAGATCCTCACCGTGAAGTCCGACGACGTGGTAGGCCGCGTAAAGACCTACGAAGCCATCGTGAAGGGTCTTAACGTGCCGAAGTCCGGTATCCCCGAGAGCTTTAAGGTTCTTGTAAAAGAGCTGCAGGCGCTGGCGCTGGACGTGACGGTCTACGACGACGAGAACGTGGAGATCGACCTCAAGCAGGATTACGACGACGAGGAAGACGCCGGGTTTGTGAACGAGGCGGAATTTGATACCGTCAACGATATGGAAAACGCCGACGGATACCTGATGGAAGAAAACACCGACGAGTATTATTCCGTGCCGTCCGATTACAACGACGATTTCGACATGGAAAAAGAAGACGAAGTCAGTTTTCTGCCCGACAGCTTTGAAACGGATGAGTTCGAGATTGATTGAGAGGAGCTTCTGATATGAGCGACGGTGCCGTAACAGTAAAAAGATATACCGAAGAAAATTATAACGAGCTGAATTTTGAGTCGATCAAAATCGGACTTGCGTCTCCCGAAAAGATCAGAGAATGGTCCTACGGCGAGGTGAAAAAGCCCGAGACCATCAACTACAGGACCCTGAAGCCGGAGCGCGACGGTTTGTTCTGTGAGCGCATTTTCGGGCCCACCAAAGACTGGGAATGCCACTGCGGAAAGTATAAGCGCATCCGTTTCAAGGGCAAGACCTGCGAACGCTGCGGCGTGAAGATCACAAAAGCAAAGGTCCGCCGCGAGCGCATGGGGCATATTGAGCTTGCCTGCCCCGTATCCCATATCTGGTATTTCAAGGGCATCCCGTCCCGCATCGGCCTGATGCTGGACGTTTCCCCCAGAGATCTGGATAAAGTATTGTATTTTGCGAAATATATCGTGATCGATCCCGGCGACACGCCGCTGGAAAAACGCCAGATCATCTCCGATAAGGAGTATGACGATATGGCCGAGAAGTACGACGAAGAGTCCTTCAACGCCAAAATGGGCGCCGAAGCGGTGAAAGAACTGCTTGCCGAGATCGACGTGGAAGCCCTTGCCGCCGAGCTGCGTGAAGAGCTTGCCACCGCCAGCGGCCAGAAGCGCGCAAGGCTCCTGAAACGCCTCGAGGTGGTCGACGCCTTCCGTCTTTCGGGCAACCGCCCCGAATGGATGATCATGGACGTGATCCCGGTGATCCCGCCGGATATCCGCCCCATGGTACAGCTGGACGGCGGCAGATTCGCCACCTCCGACCTGAACGACCTTTACCGCCGCGTCATCAACCGGAACAACCGTCTGAAAAAGCTGCTGGAGCTCGGCTCCCCCGAGATCATCGTCCGCAACGAAAAGCGGATGCTGCAGGAAGCGGTGGACGCGCTCATCGACAACGGCCGCCGCGGCAGACCTGTCACCGGCCCCAACAACCGGCCGCTCAAATCCCTGTCGGATATGCTCAAGGGCAAGCAGGGACGTTTCCGTCAGAACCTGCTCGGCAAGCGCGTGGACTATTCCGGCCGTTCCGTTATCGTGGTCGGCCCCGAGCTGAAGATCTATCAGTGCGGCCTTCCCAAGGAAATGGCGCTGGAGCTCTTCAAGCCCTTCGTTATGAAGCGCCTCGTGGAGCTCGATATTTCCAAAAACATCAAGAACGCAAGAAAAATGGTGGACCGCGCCGGCCCCGAGGTCTGGGACGCGCTGGAAACCGTTATCAAGGATCATCCCGTGATGCTCAACCGCGCGCCCACGCTGCACCGCCTCGGTATCCAGGCCTTTGAGCCGATCCTGGTGGAAGGCCGCGCCATCAAGCTGCATCCGCTGGTATGCACCGCCTTCAACGCCGACTTCGACGGCGACCAGATGGCCGTGCACGTGCCGCTTTCGGCGGAGGCGCAGGCGGAAGCCCGCTTCCTGATGCTGGCGGCGAACAACCTGTTAAAGCCCTCCGACGGAAAGCCCGTGACGGTGCCCACGCAGGATATGGTGCTCGGTTCCTATTATCTGACCTCCGTGCATGACAACGAACCCGGTACCGGCCACGTTTTCAAGGATGAGAACGAGGCAGTGATGGCATATGAAGACGGCTCCCTGGGGCTGCATGCGCCCATCAAAATCCGCTTTACCAAAGAGGTGGACGGCCAGACCTATTCCGCGCTGATCGACACTACCCTCGGCCGTGTGATCTTCAACCGGCCCGTTCCGCAGGATCTGGGCTTCGTGACCCGCGATCCCGCCGATCCCGCCAGCATGGTGGCGATGGAAGTGGATTTCCTGGTGGAAAAGAAGAGCCTCGGCAAGATCATCGACCGCTGCATTTCCGTGCACGGCACGAACATTGCCGCCGACGTACTTGATAAGATCAAGAACCAGGGTTACAGCTATTCCACCCGCAGCGGCATCACCGTGTCGGTCTTCGACGCGATCATCCCCGATAAGAAAAAAGAGTATATTGACGAAGCCCAGGCGCAGGTGGATAATATCATGAAGTATTACCGCCGCGGTCTGTACAGCGACGCCGACCGCTCCTCCGCCGTGATCAAGGTGTGGACCGAATGCACCAAGAAGGTGGCCGAAGAGCTCAAGAACAATCTCGATACCGACCATAACCCCATCCACATGATGATCCACTCCGGCGCGCGAGGCAGCGCTTCCCAGCTGAACCAGCTTGCCGGTATGCGCGGCCTGATCGCCAACACCGCCGGTCAGACCATCGAGATCCCCATCCGTTCCAACTACCGCGAGGGGTTGTCGGTCGTGGAATACTTCATCTCCTCCCGCGGCGCCAGAAAGGGCCTTGCCGATACCGCGCTGCGTACCGCGGACTCCGGTTATCTGACCCGCCGTCTGGTGGACGTCTCGCAGGAAGTGATCATCCGTGAAAACGACTGCGGCTGCACCGAGGGGCTTGTGATCTCCGATATCTACGGCGACGAAGACAGCCAGGATCCGGATAACGTGATCGAAGGGCTTGTGGAACGTCTCACCGGCCGGTATCTGCTCAACGACCTGATCACCGACGACGGCACCGTCCTGATGGACAACGACCACATGCTCACCGAAGCGGACGCGAAAAAGATCGTTGCCGCGGGCTATAAAAAGGTCAAGATCCGCTCCCTGCTTACCTGTAACGCGAAGCAGGGCGTCTGCAGAAAGTGCTACGGCCGGAACCTTGCCACCGGCAGGGCGGTCTCCATCGGCGAGGCGGTGGGCATCATCGCCGCCCAGTCCATCGGCGAACCCGGCACGCAGCTTACCATGCGTACCTTCCATACCGGCGGCGTTACCACCACGTCCGATATCACACAGGGTCTTCCCCGCGTGGAAGAGCTCTTTGAGGCGAGAAAGCCCAAGACCCTTGCCATCCTTGCCCGCATTCCCGGCGTCGTCTCCTTTGTGGAAGGCAAAAAAGGCGCGCAGAACATCCTGATCGTGGGCGAAGAAGGCAGAGAAGAGTATACCGTTCCCTACGGCTACCGCAAGACGGTGCAGGAGGGTGATATCGTGGAAAAGGGCAAGGAGCTCACCGAAGGTTCCGTGAATCCCCACGATCTGCTGGACGTGCTCGGCGTAGACGCCGTACACAACTATCTGATCCGCGAAGTGCAGCGCACCTACCGTTCGCAGGGCGTTGACGTCAACGATAAGCACATCGAGGTCATCGTGCGTCAGATGATGCGCAAGGTGAAGGTGCTGGAGCCCGGCGATACCAGCCTGCTGCCCGGCGCCACCGTGGATAAGTATGATTTCCAGAAGGCGAACGAGGCCGTGCGCGCCGCGGCGGAAGAAAACGGCACCGTCGCCATCGAAGCCACCTGCGAGCCCGTGCTGCTCGGCATCACCAAGGCGTCGCTTGCCACCGATTCGTTCCTTGCGGCCGCCTCCTTCCAGGAGACCACCCGCGTGCTCACCGACGCCGCCATCAAGGGTAAGGTGGATCCGCTGCTCGGCCTGAAAGAGAACGTCATCATCGGCAAACTCCTTCCGTCCGGCACCGGTATGAAGTGCTATTCCGACGTGGAGATCGTCAAGGTCGGCGGGCCCGATCCGGAGGAACCTCTGGAGGATTTTGTGGGATTCGCCGAAAATTGAGCAAAATCTTTGTAAAAGGTGTTGACAAATCCACGTCTTTGATGATAAAATAGCTTCTTGTGCAATGCAATTTTGTCATTGATGCGGTCCAACGGGGAAATATCCGCGCGATATTTCCCCTGAAGATAAATTATTTTGTAAGGAGGTGCACAGATTGCCAACCTTTAACCAGCTTGTTCACAACAGCAGAAAGTCTCTTGAGAAGAAGTCCAAAGCGCCTGCGCTCGGAAAGGGTCTGAATTCCCAGAAGAACATCATGACCAACCACAATTCCCCGCAGAAGAGAGGCGTTTGCACTGTCGTTAAAACCGACACGCCCAAAAAGCCCAACTCCGC
>CACZOP010000239.1 GCA_902782845.1 Oscillospiraceae bacterium
CACAGTCAAAACGAAAAAGCGAGAGAAAAATATGCGTTTTTCTATTGCATTTTTTCACAGGGTTTGCTATAATAGCCTCATATTGACCGAACATTTGTTTTCCTGTCCGGCCGCGGACGGCAGCAGATGCGGATATAAGAAACCGAAACGAAATTTTTTTACGGAAGAAAGGAAAAAACACCATGGCAGAAGACAAGAAAAAGGCAGCCGGCAGCGTGCCGGAGGATAAAAAGAAAGCGCTGGACACCGCGCTCACACAGATAGAAAAGGTCTACGGCAAAGGCGCGATCATGCGGCTGGGCCAGAGCGGCGCCTTGCAGGTGGACGCCATTTCCACCGGCTCGCTGATGCTGGATCTGGCGACGGGCATCGGGGGCCTGCCCCGCGGCAGGATCGTGGAGATCTACGGGCCCGAATCCTCCGGTAAAACAACGCTGGCGCTGCACGTGGTGGCGGAAGCGCAGAAAAAGGGCGGAGAGGCCGCGTTTATCGACGCCGAGCACGCGCTGGACCCGGTGTACGCCGCGAATCTGGGCGTGGACGTGGACAGCCTGCTGGTTTCGCAGCCCGACAACGGCGAGCAGGCGCTGGAGATCGCAGAATATCTCACCCGCTCCGGCGCGCTGGACGTGATCGTGGTGGACTCGGTGGCGGCGCTGGTGCCAAAGGCCGAAATAGAGGGCGACATGGGCGACAGCCACGTGGGCCTGCACGCCCGGCTCATGAGTCAGGCGCTCCGCAAATTAGCGGGCGCGATCTCCCGTTCCAACTGCATTGTGATCTTTATCAACCAGCTTCGTGAGAAGGTGGGCGTGATGTACGGCAATCCCGAAGTCACCACCGGCGGCAGGGCGCTGAAATTCTATGCCTCCATGCGGATCGACGTGCGCCGCATCGAGCAGATCAAGGGCCCCGGCAACGAGTTTATCGGCTCCCGCACCCGCGCCAAGATCGTGAAAAACAAAGTGGCGCCTCCCTTTAAAGAGGCGGAATTCGACATTATGTACGGCAAGGGCATTTCCCGCGTGGGCGAGCTGGTGGACGTGGCGGTACAGCTGGATATCATCCACAGATCCGGCGCCTGGTTCTCCTACGGCGACCAGCGGCTCGGCCAGGGCAGAGACAAGGTAAAGCAGTATATTCAGGAGAATCCCGACTTTGCCGCCGAGGTGGAGGCAAAGATCCGCGCCAGCAGCATGTTCAGCGGCGACAAACAGCGCGTTTCGCCGGCGGAACCCGCCATGCCGGCTGCGGACGCCGGCGCGCCTGCGGCCCCTGCGGGCGGCAGGCTGCCGAAGCTCAAGATCGACATTGCCGCCGACTGATGAAAATTACGACCACAACGACAAAAAAAGGCAGGATCAACCTATTCGCGGACGGTGAATACCAATTCACCGTCTCCGCTTTGTTTTGGGCGAAAAACGGCTGCCCCGAAGGGGGAACGCTGGACGAAGACGCGCTGTTCGCGCTGCAGGCCGAAGCGAACGCCGACGCCGCCTACGACAAAGCCCTGCGGCTCCTGACGCTCCGCGCCCACGGCGAAGCGGAGCTTATGCGGAAGCTGCGGCGGGATTACGACCGGGAAGCGGCCGAGAACGCCGTTTGCCGCTGCAAAGAAAACGGGCTGGTGGACGACGCAGCCTTTGCCGCCGCCCTGGCGGAGGAGCTCTACCGCAAAAAAGCCTACGCGCCGGCGCGCATTGAACAGGCGCTGCGGGAAAAGGGAATCGGCAAAGAAATCGCAAAAAACGCCGCTTACACTCTTGATATTGACAGAAAATACGGTATAATAAGAATAATAGAGAAAATGCGGCTGCCGGAAACGGTCACAAAAAAAGAGGCTGACCGGCTGATCCGCCGTCTGCGCGCCGCCGGGTATTCCATGCGGGAGATCCGGGAGGTCGTGGAGTTCTCCGGCGCGCCGGAAGAGGACGAAACGCCGTGAAAAAACGGATGTTGCAGGGCAAATCCAATTCGGAATCCGGAAGGCGGCATTCGGGGTTTCGGAACCGCGCTGCGATCGTATTCCTGCCGGAGCACATAAAAAACAACGATTTTTCCGCGAAGATCGCCGGAACCCGAATTCGCAGCGATTCCGTATGCCGAACTCCGCTTGCCGCATCGGTTCTGCAATTTACGATTTCACATATAACGCCATAAAAAGGAGGCCTTCCCCATGAAAGAAAAAATCGCCTTTATTTCCCTCGGCTGCCCGAAAAATCTGGTGGATTCCGAGCTGATGATCGAGAAGCTCGCCGCCGCGGGCTACGAAATGCTGGATTCGCCCCTGGGCGCGGACGCGGTGATCATCAACACCTGCGGCTTTATCGAGGCGGCAAAGCAGGAGGCCATCGACACCATTCTCGAAATGGGGCAGTATAAAGAAGACGGCGAAGTGAAAAAAATCATCGTGATCGGCTGCATGGCCGAGCGATATAAAGAAGAGATACTGAACGAAATGCCCGAGGTGGACGCCGCGGCCGGCATCGGCAACAACCGCAACATCGTGGAATTCGTGGAAGAGGCGCTCTCCTCCGGCGAAAAGACCGCCGTGTTCCCGCCCAAAACCGACCTGCCGCTGGAAGGCGCGCGGGCCTTAGCCACCCCGCCGCACTGGGCTTACTTAAAAATCGCGGACGGCTGCTCCAACTGCTGCACCTACTGCGCCATCCCCATGATCCGCGGGCCCTTCCGGAGCCGCAGCATCGAGAGCGTGGTCGCGGAAGCCGAATCGCTGGTCGCTTCCGGCGCGCGTGAGCTGATCCTCATCGCGCAGGACACCACCCGCTACGGCGAGGATCTCTACGGCAGGCTCATGCTGCCGGAGCTGCTCAGAAAGCTCTGCGAGATCGAAGACCTCAGGTGGATCCGTCTTTTATACTGCTATCCCGACCGCATCACCGACGAGCTGCTTGAAACCATAAAAAGCAACGAAAAGATCCTGCACTACATCGACCTGCCGCTGCAGCACGCCGACGGCCGCGTTTTAGACGCCATGAACCGCTGCGGAAACCGGAAAAGCCTTACGGAGCTGATCGAAAAGATCCGCGCCGCGCTGCCGGACGTGATCCTTCGCACCACGCTGATCACCGGCTTCCCGGGGGAGGACGAAGCGGCGTTTACCACCCTCAGCGAATTCATCGACGAGATCAGCTTCGACCGCCTTGGCTGCTTTGCCTATTCCCGCGAGGAGGGCACCCCCGCGGCGGATCTGCCGGATCAGGTCGACGCCGAAACGGCCCAACGCCGCGCCGACGTGCTGATGGAGCAGCAATACGATATCATGACCGATCTGCAGCGCGACATGATCGGGCAGGTGGTGGAGTGCGTGATCGAGGATTACGACGGCTACACCGATTCCTACACCGGCCGCACGTGGATGGACGCGCCGGAGATCGATTCGGTGATCCATATCGTCTCCCGCAGGCCGCTGGACACCGGCGACTTTGTGAACGTGGAGATCACGGACGTGAACGACTATGATTTTATCGGAGAGGTGGACGACTGATGGAACGCAGAGACAAGCTGAATTATTATCTGGATCTGGCAGAGACCGTATCCAGGCGCTGCACCTGCCTCAGACGGCACTACGGCGCAGTGATCGTGAAAAACGACGAGGTGATCTCCACCGGCTACGCGGGCGCGCCCCGGGGGCGGAAAAACTGCTCCGATCTCGGCTACTGCATCCGCTCGCAGATGGGCATTCCCCGCGGCGAGCGCTATGAGCTCTGCCGCAGCGTGCACGCCGAAGCCAACGCCATCATCAGTGCCTCCCGCGACAAAATGATCGACGCCACCCTTTACCTCACCGGCGTGGAAGCGGACGGCAGCTACGTTGCCAATTCCTGCTGCTGCTCCATGTGCAAGCGCATGGTGATCAACGCCGGCATCAAAGAAGTTGTGATCCGGGACGACAAAAACGCCTACCGGGTGATCCCGGTAAGCGAGTGGATCGACAACGACGACTCCCTGCAGGGAACCTTCGGCTACTGATATTATAAGAAAGAAAGCTGTTTGCCATGAGAATCGTTATTAAAATCGGGACCTCCACCCTCGCCTACTCCACCGGCCATCTGAACATCCGCCACATCGAAAAGCTCTGCAAGGTGGTCAGCGACATTAAGAACGCGGGCGAGGAGATCATCATGGTGTCCTCCGGCGCGGTGGGCATGGGCATGGGAAAGCTGGGCCTCAAGGAACGCCCCGCCGACCTGCCGCTGAAGCAGGCCGCCGCAGCCGTGGGCCAGTGCGAGCTGATGTACGTCTACGACAAGCTCTTCGGGGAGTTTAACCACACCGTAGGGCAGGTGCTGCTCACCGCCTCCAACCTGCGGGACGCCGTGCAGCACGAGAACTTCATCAACACGCTCGACACCCTGCTGGAGCTGGGCGTGATCCCCATTATCAACGAAAACGACTCCGTTGCCACCCATGAGCTGCGCATCGGCGACAACGACACCCTCGCCGCCTTCGTGGCGGAGAACGTGAACGCCGATCTGCTGATCCTGCTCACGGATATCGACGGCCTGTTTACCGCCGACCCCCGGAAGGATCCGGACGCGAAGCTCCTGCCGGAGGTGCGGGAGCTCACCCCCGAGATCGAGGCGCTGGCGGGCGAAAGCGGCACAAAGGTGGGCACCGGCGGCATGGTGACCAAGCTCAAGGCGGCGAAAACCGCCATGAAAGCGGGCTGCGACATGGTGATCGCCAACGGCACCGACCCGGATATTTTATATGATATCGTGGCGGGAAAACCCGTGGGCACAAGATTTATAGGGAAAAGATAAATCGGAATTTGTCGAGGACAAATTCCAATTTATCTCTCAAACAGGAGGAAAACGGTATGACCACACAGGAAATCATGCGGACCGCGAAAGAAACGGCGGCGAAAACCGCCGGGCTCACCACGGAACGGAAAAACGCGGCGCTGGAAGCGATGGCCGGAGCGCTGATCGCGCAGTCGGATGAGATATTACGGGCAAACGGCGAAGACATCAAAAAAGCGGAAGGAAAGATCGGCGAAGTGATGCTGGACCGCCTGCGCCTCACAAAAGAGCGCATCGACGGCATGGCCAAGGGCATCCGCGACGTGGTCGCCCTGCCCGATCCCGTGGGCGAAACGCTGGACACGGTGATCCGCCCCAGCGGCCTTACCATCAAAAAACGCCGCGTGCCGCTGGGCGTGGTGGCGATCATCTACGAAAGCCGGCCCAACGTGACCGCCGACGCCGCGGCGCTGGCGGTGAAAAGCGGCAACGTGTGCATCCTGCGGGGCGGCAAGGAAGCCCACGCTTCGGCGGCCGCCATCACCCGCGCCCTGCAAAGCGGCCTGAAAACGGCGGGCCTGCCCGAAACCATGGTGCAGCTGGTGGAAGACGTCTCGCGCGAAAGCGCCAACGAGCTGATGCACGGCGACGGCTATATCGACCTCCTTATTCCCCGCGGCGGCAAGGGGCTGATCAGCGCCTGCGTGCAGAACGCCACCGTCCCCTGCATCGAAACCGGCACCGGCATCTGCCATATCTACGTGGACAAAGCCGCGGATTTCAACAAGGCGCTGGATATTATCGAAAACGCCAAAACCAGCCGCCCCTCCGTTTGCAACGCGGCGGAGGTCTGCCTGGTGGACAGGGCGATCCTTGCGGACTTTTTGCCGCTGCTGCAAAACAGGCTCTGCGGCGAAACCGCGGCGCATAAGGTGCAGTTCAGAGCGGACGCGGCCTGCCTGCCCTATATGGACAGCGCCGTTCCGGCGGGGGACGCGGATTTCGACACCGAGTTCCTCGATTATATCATGGCCGTTGGGGCTGTGGACGGCGTGGAAGACGCCATCCGCCATATCGCCCTGCACTCCACCCACCATTCCGACGCCATCGTGACCGAAAACGAAGAAGCGGCCGCCGCGTTCTGCGCGCAGGTGGATTCGGCGGCGGTGTATGTGAACGCCTCCACCCGCTTTACCGACGGCGGCGAGTTCGGCCTGGGCTGCGAGATGGGCATTTCCACCCAGAAGCTGCACGCGAGAGGCCCCATGGG
>CACZOP010000240.1 GCA_902782845.1 Oscillospiraceae bacterium
AAAAAAGATATAAGGATCTCGGGACTGTCATCCTGTTTGCGGGGCTGGGTTTTTTGCTGTTTACCGCGCCGTTTGTTGCGTATCTGATCCACAAGGGCGCATTGAAAGCCTGTATCGATTCCGCCTATCTCGGCGTTCTCGGATCGTTTTCCCATATAAATAGAAGCAGACGGATATATAACGTAAACGAAATGTTGCTCGCTCTGGCGCCAAGCGGCACATTGTTTATTATCATTTTGTTTGTATTTTTCTATCTGTTGCGGCTGTTCAATTATCAGAAGGACAAAGAGAACAAGCAGGATGCGTTCAACAATCTGTGCACAATCTCCTTCTTTGGCTTGATCGCCACACTTCTTGCAAATGGACTTTCCGGAGCAAAAGATCATTACCACTATTTTATGTCTTTTGTGCCGGTGCTTATCATACCAACCGTCCTGCTGGCAAAATATGTACTGAAGTATGCAAAACCGAAAAATATGAAATGGTCTTCTCTGAAAAAGCACTTCGGTTCCGTCGCATATTTCATGCTTGTGCTTCTGATGGGAGCATCGTGCATATTACAGCCCACCATTCAGATTTTCTGGGATTTGCAAGACTCAAAGAAAAAGAACAAAGATAGTTATCCGGAAACAGTATATCATTATGTTGCCGACAACAGCGCCCCCACGGATACTGTGTTGGTCTTTGGTGCAATAGCTGCCGTATCTTCCTATTACGGCGCAAAAAGGATGGCGGCGTCAAATTATTTCTATTATGCCAACGGCAGATTCAGCGAGGAAGCAAAAACGAATTTCGCAAACAAAATCTTTGAAGACGCAAAAAAAACACAACCGAAATTGATCATGTTTGAGACGCAGGAAAAACTGGACGATTTTCTGGATCACTGCGCTGCGCCGGACGAATGGAACGCATTCCTTTCCGCAAACTATGTTGAACAGGAAAACGACATCGGTTTTATTGTATATGCGCGAAAATAAAGGAGACTGCAATGCGAAAGGTTATGCTCTGCTTCGGCACAAGACCGGAAGCGATCAAAATGTGTCCCCTGGTCAATGAACTGAAAACAAGACCGGAGATAAAAACTGTCGTTTGCGTAACGGGGCAGCATCGGGAAATGCTGGAACAGGTGCTGCGGGTTTTCGGCGTCGTGCCGGATTATGATCTGGCTATTATGAAAGACAAACAAACACTGTTCGATATTACGACGAATATTCTCGCCGGCATCAGAGCCGTTCTGGAAAAAGAGCAGCCCGATATCGTTCTGGTACACGGTGACACGTCGACGACCTTTGTTACCTCGCTTGCCTGTTTTTATCTGCAAATCCCTGTCGGTCACGTGGAAGCGGGACTGCGGACGTATAATATCCTTTCCCCTTATCCTGAAGAGTTCAACCGGCAGGCGGTGAGTATTATCGCCCGTTATCATTTTGCTCCGACGCAGTTGGCAAAAGAAAACCTTATAAAAGAAGGGAAAAACGAACAATCAATCTTCGTTACGGGCAACACGGCGATCGACGCTCTGAAAACAACCGTGAGAGAAGATTATACCAATGAACATCTTGACTGGGCAAGCGATTCCAAACTGGTTCTGATCACCGCGCACAGGAGAGAAAATCTCGGAGAACCGATGCGAAATATGTTCCGCGCGATCCGCAGGATCATAGACCAATTCCGGAACGTAAAGGCAATCTATCCGATCCATATGAATCCCGTTGTGCGGCAGGCAGCACAGGAAATTCTTGGAGACTGCGACAGAATCAGACTCATTGAACCGCTCGAGGTTATCGATTTCCATAATTTTCTTGCGCGCAGTTATCTGATCCTGACAGACAGCGGCGGGATCCAGGAGGAAGCGCCTTCGCTCGGGAAGCCGGTGCTTGTGATGCGCGATACAACCGAGCGACCGGAAGGGATCGCCGCAGGAACGCTGAAGCTTGTAGGAACAAACGAAGAAACAATATTCGAAAGCTTTCTGGCGCTGCTTCAAGACCGGGAATTATACGATAGAATGAGCAAAGCGAGCAACCCATACGGAGACGGATCTGCATGTCGACGGATCGCGGATATACTGATCCATGGATAAAAACAACCGTTTTTCCGTTTCATGAACAAAACGCTTCCCTCTGTCCTGCGGAAAAGTTTCCGGTTAAACGAAAAAAGGGTCCCTGAACAAAATGTTCAAGGATCCTTGATTTTTATACGGAGGTTCGTGCAGCTTTCCCCGCTTTGTTTTTGCCGCATATCTTTTTTCCGGTTAAACCGTTCCGGTTATCCTCATTCGTTCGCGCCGAGCGGGATCTCCCTGTTGGATACGATAAAGGTGATGCGTTCCTCAAACGAGGGGCCGCCGTGGTTTTTGTCGATCCCGCCGTGATCCGTCGTGATAAGGATCAGCCAGTCTTCGCTGCCGTAGGTCGGGCGGTTTTCTATCGCTTCGATAATGTCGGCGCCGGTCGCGTCCGCGTCGCGGAAGCCGCTGACGTATCTGATATTCTGCAGCGAGAAGCCGCTGCCGTGGCCCGCATGATCCGTGTACTCATGCGTGGAAAAGATAAAATCGGAGCAATCGGCTTTCGCCAGGTCGTCCAGGATATTCTGCCGCGTTCCCCTGTCGTTCTTCGCGCGCAGATACACCGCCGGGATCCCGTTTGCCTCCGCGTATTCCTTTTCGGCGCGGTAGGTGCCGTTCTTTGTAGAGAAATGTTTCGCCCATGAAACGTAGATCGCGCTCGAATCCGCCTTGCCTTCCTCAACAAGGGACAACAGCAGCGATTTCGGCTCAACGCCCTTTGGCGTATCGTTGGCGGTGACGCCGTGAACATCAGCCAAAACGCCCGTGAGCATAGAGCACCAGCCCGGCGCGGTGGAGGTTTTCTGTGTGGACTCGGCGGGATAATTCACACCGCCGGCATAAGAGAAGACCGCGTGTCCGCCGTTATCGAGCAGCATATTGACCGCGCTGCGCTTTGCCGTTCCGAGCAGACGGAACGCATCGACCCGGCAGCCGTCGTAACCGATAACGATGGCTTTCTTTTCGGTTTTTCCTTCGGGCAGGGGGGAATCAAAATGCGACCGGACCAGATCATACAGCGCCGTTTGCGGGAGCGCGGTCTCCCACGTGTTTTCCATCATGGAAAGGCCGTTCAGCTCCGCTTCAAAATCCATTTCCGTCACCGCGTCGTCGCCCTGCGCAAGCCAGACGCTCGGATGGGACCGCAACACCGAGAACAGGATAATTCCCGCAGCAACGCAGAGCGCGGCCGCAATACAGACACAGATCATCAGCGTTTTCTTTGATTTTTTCATCAGCGTTTTCTCCTTTTGCATATTCCAAGCCTGTTGGTTTTACTATACCACTAAAATCAGAGCTTGTAAACCGTAAAATGATCTCCGTTTGCTTTTCCCGGCTGTTTTGGGCAGATCCGCTGTTTTTTTTCGATTTTTCTGGACAATACGCGCGGCGGCATGGTATACTGTATGCGTAAAGAAATCCAAATGAAAGGTTGAAATCCGATGACGAATCCATTCATCCGTATTCTGGCAACGCTGGTTTCAGCGGTCATGCTGCTTCTGGTGGGAGCCGGCGGCGGCAAAGACCACAAAGTAAAATCCCCGGACGCCTGCCGGCTCAATTTCGCGGTGCTTTCCGATTCCCATATCGAAGGCAACAACACCGCCCGCTATAAGGTCTTCGCGAAGAGCTTAAGGGACGTAAAGCGCAATCAAAGCGGCGCCGACGCCGTGGTGTTCCTCGGCGACAACACCATGAACGGCAACAGCATGGAGAATATGCTCTTCCACGGCACGGTTTCGCGGGAGCTGAAGGGCGAAAAGATCCTGCCCGTGCTCGGGAACCACGACATCGGCAACGGCGAGGGCGACTACGCCGCTCTGCAAAGCCGCTGGTATGCCTACACCGATACGTTTTTCAACCTGAAACTGACCACCCCTTATTATTACGACGTGATCGACGGCTGTTACTTTATCGTGCTGGGCACCGAAGCGCACACCAGCAACACCATGACGATGACCGACGATCAGCTGGCGTGGCTGGGCTTCGTGCTGGAAGACGCCGCCCGCAGCGGCAGGCCGGTTTTTGTGTTCTCCCATCATCCGGAACGCTCCGCCCGCCGCGCCAACCCGGATTCCCCCTACAGCCTCACCGATATGCTATCGGAATATGCCGAGACCCACGATCTGTTCTACTTCAGCGGCCACACGCACCGTACGCTGACAAAGTCCTCCTTCAACACCTACTATAATTTCCCGGAGATCAACCTTCCCCGCCTTACGGAACTGCAAGGAGAAAAAGACAACGAAGTCTTCGGCGGCACCGGCTTCGGCGTGGAAGTGGAGGTCTACGATACCGAGGTGGTGGTCCGCGGACGGAATTTCTATACCGGCGAATGGGCTGCGGATAACAGCGGCCCGATTGAGGCGACCTACACGCTGAAAAACCCCATCGCCCACTGATTCATCAAAAAACTGCAAATACCGGCAGAGAGCACACCGCCCCTGCCGGCATTTTTTTGCAGATTGACACTTATATTAACCGCAGCGCTCCAGGCACAGCCCCCGCGCCCGTTTACCGCACCGAAGCGGTCAGCGCGTCCATGGCCTCCAGGATCGTCCGCGCGGTTTCCGGGCCCACGGAATTGGTCTCCTCATAATGGGTCCTGCCGAACTGATCTTTGGTGATATCAAAGAACCCCAACCACTCGTTGTTCATAAAATCGTTGTCGGGAATGATATAGCCCAACTGATCGTTGCAGAGCCCCACCACAAAGCTGCGTTCGCAGTCGGTCATTTCGCACAGCGGCTTATATTCCGCAGCAAAGCCGCAGGCGGCTTCTTCCGCCGGCAGGAAGTTCCCGCTGTAAAGCTCGGAATAGAGCTCGCCGGGGATCAGGAACATGCCGATCTGACGATTTCCGAGCTCCATATAGGAGATCTCGGTTAAAATATCCATTTTTGTGCCGAACCGGTTCTTCTGAATATCATTGTTCAGAATATTGATGGATTTCCCCAGCCTGAAGATCGTATTGTCGCACCGTAAAGAAACGGGCTGCGACCGGATATTCACCAGCGGCATGAGCGCCGTTTCGTCTGTGATCCCCACGGCGATCTCACCGATCTCTTTGCCGTACTGCTTCATATACGCTTCACAGTCCAGCGCCGGGTCTTTGAGCACGTCGTCGATCCGGTCGGAGGAGATCTGCCCGCCGACAGCGCCGTTCAAAAACATGAATTCCCCGCCGGTCCGCGCCTCGATCTCTTTGCCCATATACGCCGGGAAGTCCGCGCTCACTTTTTTGGTGCCTCTGCCCAACAGCTCCGGATGACAGGCCATGTGCACTATATATACCCCTGCGCCGCCGTCCGCCGGAGCAAAGCGGACGCGGGTGAGCAGCGGATCGAAGTCGATGGGGGTGCGCGTATCTGCCAGCTTATCCCCCACGTCCGCCGTCCCGTAATAAAGGCTGCCGTCCCGGCGGGTTTCATAGGCCGCAAGGATCGCCGCGGCGGTTCTTTCCTTGAGGCTTTGCTGGAACGCCGCGTTTTTACCGTCCGAAATATACGATTTTCCCCAAAGCCCCTGCGTATCTATGGCGGAGTGCGTATGCGTGGAACAGATATTGACGGATTTGAGCCCCGGGATCCTGCCGCTGCCGATCACCGCAGAGCGGATATCGTTGATATCGTGACGGCTGAGACCCACGCAGTCGACGGCGCAGAAAACCACGCCGCCGCGCCCGGTATTGTCGTCCAGATACAGGGCTCTCGCGAACATATCGTCCAGCACCCCTTCGGCGGGGTTGTCGGAATTATACCCGGCAATATAATAGGTCTGTTCTCCCACGTCGTCCGGCGTCAGCGCCGCCTTGGCAAAGCCCACGGTCCAGCGTTCCCCTGCCGCGGCGGAAAACGTCTCGTCACCGGGCAGCATCGCCTTCGACGCTTCCTCGGGGGTGGTGAACACCGAAAAGGGCGCCGTCAGCATTATAATATACGCAGCCAGTATGGAAATCAGCTTTTTCACCCCTGCGGGCAATCCCAAAAATCGCAGTACCGTCATAAATCAAACCTCCTGCCAATAAAAAAATCTCAGCAACGCTTGTTTTATATTTTCACTTATTATATTATAGTATAAGATGAATACAAACGCAAGTTCCGTTCGCGCCGGAAAACGTATCATTCGCGCCATTCGGATTGACACGCAAACCGAAATCATGCTATAAAAAAACCGGATCCGTACGATCGGGTTCAAAAAAAACGACGCAGGAAATATGAAATAAAAACAGGAGGGACAGAAATGAACATTGCGTTACTTGACGACGATTCCAGAGAAAACGACAACCTGAGTTCCCTCATTGAGCAATACGCGCTGGAGAAAAACTGCGAGATCCGCTGCACGAAATTCACCTCCGGCAAAAAGCTGCTGGAAAGCGAGAAATTCGACCTCTACTTCCTCGACTACGTGATGGAAGAAATGGACGGTGTGACGGTGGGACTGGCGTTGCAGAAAAAATACAACGGCGCCGTTTCCATCATCTACCTGACGGGAATCGAGGCGGCCGCCGCGGACGTGATCAACGCGCAGATCAGCGCGCTGGGATTTCTGAAAAAACCGGTATCGCCCCCGCTGCTGTTCGAAAAACTGGACCGGTTATATCGCGTTTCCTTCGGCGGACGGCTGCAGCTCAAAAAAGGCCGCGCCACCGAAACCGTGTTCGCACAGGAGATTTTATACGCGGAAGCGGCGGATAAGCGCACCCGGGTCCATTTCCGCGTGGGGGAAGAGACCTATCACCACGCCTTTTCGGAGATGGAGCGCATCCTCGCCGGTACTTCGTCCTTTTACCGCATCCACCGCTCCTACATCGTGAATATGCTGCATGTGAAATCCTACGACGCGAAAAACGTGATGATGGACAACGGCGACGTGCTGCCGCTGAAAGCAAAGGATTTCGCGAAGGTCTACCGGAATTATATCTTCAACGAAATAAAATAAGAGACTTCGGAAAGGAGGCGGCGATATGACGCTTCTTGCGCAAACGATCACATCCCAAACCGTTTTGTTCTGTGTGCTTTCGGCGATCAACCACCTGCTGTTCTCGCTGATCTGCCTTCTGGCAGTTCCCGCGGTGTTCCGCGTTTCTTTGCGGAAAAGCCCGCTGCCGTGGCTGGCCGCCGTGGCGCTGAGCGCGGCGGTGGGCGTTGCGCGCCCCTTTTGCCTGAACGGCGGTATGGTGCTGCCGCTGCTGTGGGAGGCGCTGGCGCTGCTGCTGCCCTTTGCCTGCGTTTTGCTGGTCGTTCCCTTTCCTTTTGTGCGCAAAGGACTGGCCGCGGCGCTGGGCTGCTGCCTGATCGACCTGCCGAAATATCTGATCCTGATCTTCTTTTTCCATTATACGAACGACGATCTGGACGCGCCCCCGGCGTTTCTTGTGGAGCTGCTGCTCAATTTCACCTTTTTCCTGCTGATTTTGCTGCTTTACGCCCTGCGGGAGCGGAAGAACGTATTCGCTCCTCTGCTTCGCCTCGACCCCGTGTTTTTCGTGCTCATCGTGCTGACGCTCTGCGCCTTTATGACGTCATTGGTGCTCTTCGGGTCCATCCTCTCCGCCGACCGGCTTCCGGAGTTCGCGTTCATGCTCACCAACATCCCCCTGTTCGCCGCAACGGTGATCTATGGGATTTCGTCGATGCTCCGCGCCAAAAAGGCGGAGGAAACCTTCCGGCGGGAGCTGGACCGGCAGATCCTCCATTATGAAACGATGGAACGGATCAACGAGGATCTTCGCATCTTCCGCCACGACCTGCTCAAAAAGCTCAGGCCCATGGTGGCGCTGCTGGATGAAAACAAACCGGAAGCCGCCAAAGAGATCGCAAACGAGCTCGGCGCGTTCACCGGAACGGACGGCAAACGCTTCCACACCGGCAACAGCCGCCTCGATACGGTGCTGTTCTGCGAGCAGCAGGCGGCGGACGCGGACGGGATCCGCATCGTGTTCACCGACGACAGCGCATTCCCCGCAAACGGGATCGCGCC
>CACZOP010000241.1 GCA_902782845.1 Oscillospiraceae bacterium
AAAAAAATGACACAGGCTGAAAAACAGGCAATTATGGCGGAGTATGCCACCCACGAGGGCGACACCGGTTCCCCCGAAGTGCAGATCGCTGTGCTCACCAAGCGCATCAACGACCTGAACGAGCATCTCAAGATCCATAAGAAAGACCACCACTCCAGAAGAGGCCTTCTCAAGATGGTCGGTCACAGAAGAAACCTGCTTGCGTACCTGCAGAGAAACGACATCGAAAGATACCGTTCCATCATTGCGAGACTCGGGCTTCGTAAGTAAGAGTAAAGTGTCACGGGCGGCAGGGAAACTTGTCGCCCGCATCATCGTTCTTACAACAAAGCCGGCGTAACTGTTAATGTAAAATGTACAATTCAGAGTTCGCTTTCTCCACCGGAAACGGATTGTGAATTGTACATTGACAACTCATTTACGCGGGCTTTGTTTTTGAAAATAAAAACAAAGGAGAAAAAAAGAATGTTTGAAACGTTCAAAGTGTTTGAAACAACTCTGGCCGGCCGGCCGCTGAAGATCGAGACCGGCAAAATGGCGCAGCTGGCGGGCGGCTCCTGCCTCGTGCGCTACGGCGAAACCGAGGTGCTCTGCACCGCCACCATGAGCGAGAAGCCCCGCGACGGCATCGACTTCTTCCCCATGAGCATCGATTTTGAAGAAAAGCTCTATTCCGTGGGCAAGATCCCCGGCTCCTTCCAGCGCCGCGAGGGCAGACCCAGCGAGAAATCCATCCTCGCCGCCCGCGTGATCGACCGTCCCATCCGTCCGCTGTTCCCCAAGGATATGCGCAACGACGTGGGGATCGTTTGCACCGTGATGAGCGTGGATCCCGACTGCCTGCCCGAAATCACCGCCATGATCGGCGTTTCCGTGGCGCTTTCCATTTCGCCCATTCCGTGGGCGGGCCCCATTGCCGGCGTAAGCGTTGGCCTGGTGGACGGACAGTACGTCATCAACCCCACCGCCGAGGAGCGTGAAAAGAGCGAGATGGCCGTGACGGTGGCCTCCACCGACGAACTGATCGCCATGATCGAAGCCGGCGCCAACGAGATCGACAACGAGACCATGTTCAACGGCATTATGTACGGCCACAAAGAGAACCAGCGCATGGTGGACTTCATCAAGGAGATCCAGAAAGAGATCGGCAAACCCAAGGTGGACTTCCCCTCCAACGATCCCGATCCCGCCATGTATGAGGCGGTGAAGGAATTCGCCATCGAGGACGTGAAGAAGGCGCTGGACACCGACGACAAGCGCGTGCGCGACGAGCGGCTGTCTCCCATCTACGCCGCGGTGCACGAGAAGTTTGACGAGCAGTATCCCGAAGAGACCGCGAAGCTCGACGACTGCGTTTATAAGCTGCAGAAATACATCGTCCGCCGCTGGCTGCTGGACGAAGGCAAGCGCGTGGACGGCCGCGGGCTGGACGATATGCGTCCCCTCGCCGCCGAAGTGGATCTTTTAAGCCGCGTGCACGGCTCCGGCATGTTCACCCGCGGGCAGACTCAGGTGCTCACCGTGACCACCCTCGGCACCATCGGCGACGCCCAGGAGCTCGACGGTATCGACAGCGAAGAATCCAAGCGATATATGCACCACTACAACTTCCCCTCCTATTCGGTGGGCGAGACCAAGCCCAGCCGCGGCCCCGGCCGCCGCGAGATCGGCCACGGCGCGCTTGCGGAGCGGGCGCTCCTGCCCGTGATCCCCTCCGTTGAGGAATTCCCCTACGCCATCCGTCTGGTAAGCGAAGTGCTCTCTTCCAACGGCTCCACCTCCCAGGCCTCCATCTGCGGCTCCACGCTGAGCCTGATGGCGGCGGGCGTGCCCATCAAGGCGCCGGTGGCGGGTATCTCCTGCGGCCTTGTGACCGAAGGCGACCGCTTCATCACCATGGTGGACATTCAGGGCCTCGAGGACTTCTTCGGCGACATGGACTTCAAGGTGGGCGGCACCAAAAAGGGCATCACCGCCATCCAGATGGACACCAAGGTCCACGGCCTGACCCCCGAGATCGTAAAAGAAGCCTTTGAAAAGACCTACAAGGCCCGCTGCAAGATCCTCGACGAAGTGATGACGCCCGTGATCGCGGAGCCCAGAGCCGAGCTTTCAAAATACGCGCCCAAGATGCTCACCACCAAGATCGATCCCGAAAAGATCGGCGACGTGATCGGCAAGCAGGGCAAGGTGATCCAGAAGATCTGCGCCGAGTGC
>CACZOP010000242.1 GCA_902782845.1 Oscillospiraceae bacterium
AAAGGAGCTGTGCGCCATGGAAAAAGAAAACCGCCTGCGGGATCTGCGGGAGGACAGGGACCTCACCCAGAAGCAGCTTGCGGAAAAGTTGTATATGCACGTGACCCAATACCGCCGGTATGAAAGCGGCGAGCGGGCGCTGAGTCTGGATCTGGCGGCGCAGCTTGCCCGGTTTTATAACGTATCGCTGGATTACCTCGCGGGGCTCCAGTCCTATAACGCCAAGCTGCGGGAAGACGGTCTGACCGCCGAGGAAAAACACCTTCTGACCAACTACCGCAGGCTGAACGAAAAAAACAGGGAGCGTGTTGACGAGCGGCTCCAGACCCTTTTATCGCTGCAAAACGAAAAGTAACGCCCGGGCGCTTCCAAACGTCCCATTACAATCAGATCAACAAAAATCGGCAAGGCAGATCGCGGCGCATGGTCACGGTCTGCCGTTTATCGTATACGCTGTTTTCATCGGGCGTCCCGATCAGGCTCTCGTCCAATCCGCATCGGCCTCGGCAAGCTTTTTGATCAGCGTTTGCTCCAGCGCGAGGAACGCGGGAAGAAAGCTGTTCCGGATGAGCAGCAGCAGCGCGTCGATCTCGTCTTCATTATAAATATGAACCGCGGTGTTGCGTTTTTTGAGCATCATCTGCCACACGGCGGGTTCCTCCAAAAAGCCGAGCTTATAGCCCAACTGCAGTATTTCACGGGGCGAACCGGTCTCTGCGTCCGCCACACCGTGTTCCCTGAGCACCGCCTGCAGCGCCTTCCACGCAAGCGCAAAGGTGAGATTGAACTGCCCAACCACGCCGGTGCGGTAGATCTCGTTTTCATCCGCCAGCGCGAAATCCGCGTTTTTCAAAACGTTCAGACTGCCGGAAAAGTTATCAAGCTTCTTCATAAACGGTCACACCGTCCTTTTCGATTTCTTTTTTGAGTTCCTCCGAAACGTCCGCGCCCAGATCCACCATGTCAAAGGTCAGAAGCGTGTGCGCGTTCTCCCGTACGTCCCACCAGAAAGCGTCAAAATCGCCGCCTTTCACGGCAAGGTCGATATCGCTGCGCGGCGTGTGATCGCCCCGGGCCCGCGAACCGAAAAGAATCACCTGCCGCACGCCATGCTTTTTGGCAAACACGGAAATATCCCGCCTTACCCGTTCGGGCAGATTGTTCCCCATGGCCGATCCCCTCCTTGCCGCTTGCTAAAAACAGTTTAGCAAAAAAAAACATAAAAATCAATATCATTTCCCGGTTTTCCGTTCCGGAACACGCTGAAAAAACCTTTGCAGCGCTTGACGAAAAGCGTCGGATTCTATATAATGAACATAAGATGAATCAAAAAAACGGATCACGCTTTTTTTTGGGAGGGCTTCTTTTGTATTGTTATAACTGCGGATCGCCGATCAGCGAGGAAGCGCTGCGGCAGAAGATCGGCTGCTGCTCCGTTTGCGGCGCGCCGATCATGGCGGGAAACAATAACGGCGGATACCGGCAGCCCCGGGGCGTCCCCTACGCCCCGCCTTACCCGCAGCAGCCCGTGGCGCCGGCGGGGACACAGACTGCGGCAGCCGACGGAAAAGAGAAAAAAGCGCTGGTCATCGTGCTGTCGGTGGTGATCGGCGCGCTGCTGCTGGTGGCGGTGCTGCTGATGGTGCGGGTGTTTACCGACGGCGAAGGCAAAAATACCGAAAACCGGAACGCGGCGGCAAGCGAAACCGTCCCGGCGACTGCGGAAGAAAAAACGCCGCCGGCCACCGAAGCGCCGCCTCCGGCGAAATACGCCCCGGGAACCTACAAAAACGTCACGCAGAGCACCGTGAATCTGCGGGCGGCGCCCTCGGCCTATTCCGCGCGGCTGCTCATGGTGGGCTGGAGCCAGGTGATCACGGTGACGGAAGTGTATGAGGATACCGCCGTTTCCGACGAGACCCTGCGCTGGTGGGGCAAGACCAACGTCAGCGGCTACGACGGCTGGGTGGCGCTCTACTACTTTGCGAAGATCGGCTGAACGCAGCGGAAAACGCTGACGCCGGATACAGGAAGGAGCGACGGCATTGTACTGTACAAATTGCGGAAATCAGATCAACGAAAACGGGAGCGTAAAATTCTGCCCCGTCTGCGGCGCCCCGACGACCGCCGGGAACGCGGGAACCGGCTCTGCGCCGTTTCACCCGGAAAACATGACCCCGGAGACGGTATACGGCCCGCCGCCCATACCGCCCGTTCCGCCGAAAAAGAAAGGGAGCGGCGGGCTGATCGTTCTGCTGGCGGTCGTCGCGGCGCTGCTGCTGACGGTCGCGGTGCTGCTGTCCGTGATCCTTTTGGGCAAGAGAAAA
>CACZOP010000243.1 GCA_902782845.1 Oscillospiraceae bacterium
GGTCTGTATGGCTTCATCATTTCCATTATTCTGGCTACGAAGTAAAGAAAGGTGACATCCTATGTCGGGACTTCTTTCAAAAGAAATGCTCGGGGATCTGGTGATCAATATCGCGAATATCGTGATCCTGTTCCTTGTGACGAAGGCGCTTGTTTATAAGCCCGTTAAAAAGTATCTGAACGCCAGGAAAGAAAAGCTTGCCGCCGCTGCCGCCGAAGCCGAGACACAGCGGAAGCAGGCGGAGGAAAAGCAGGCGGAATACGAAGCGCTGCTTGCGGACGCCGGGAACGAAAAAGCACGGCTGCTTGCGCAGGCGGAAGCCGAAGCGCAGGCGCGCGCGTCGCAGATCGTTGCCGACGCGGAAAAAGACGCCGCGGAAACCGCGCGGGAGGCGCAGGCGAAGATACAGACGGAAAAGGAGAAGGCGGTTGCCGAAGCAAAAGACGAGATCGCCGACCTTGCGTTTGCGCTTTCGGAAAAAATCCTGGGCAGAGCCGCCACCGACGCCGACGCGCGCCGGGCTGCGGAAGCGTTTTTTGAGGGTGCGGAATGATGAGAACCTGTGTGATCCGCGCCGCGTCGCACATGAGCGACGATACCTATGAATACATTTGCCGGGAAGCAAAGAAAAAGTTCGGGGACGATATCGCGTTCCGGCGTGAAACGGACGACGGGCTTCTCGGCGGTTTCGTGCTTGAAATCGGCACCGAGATCTTTGATCTCAGTTACGCCGCGCAGCTTGAAACGATCAGAAAACAAATTCACGGCTGAGGGAGGGGACGCTTTTGGAACTGAAAAACATCAGCGCGTTCCTCAAGGCGCAGATCGAAGCCTACCACGTGCAGCCGATCGCCTATCATCGGGGGATCGTTACCAGAGTGGGCGACGGCGTCGTGCGTGTGGAGGGGCTCCCCGGCCGGCTTTACGGCGAGCTGCTGGAGTTTGACGGCGGCGTATACGGCATGGCGCTCGACCTTACCGAAAACGGCGTGGGCGCCGTTCTGTTCGATACCGCCGACGCGGTTTGCGTAGGATGCCGGGTCCGCGGGACCGGTACGGTGGCCGAAACGCCTGTGGGCGACGTATTGCTCGGCAGGGTGATCGACCCCATCGGCCGTCCGCTGGACGGGAAACCGCTGCAAGCAGACCGCTTTTTGCCGGTGGAGCGTCCCGCACCCGCTATCATTGACCGCCGCCCTGTGGATAAGCCCATGGAAACCGGGATCCTTGCGATCGACAGCATGATCCCCATCGGCAGAGGCCAGCGGGAGCTGATCATCGGCGACCGCCAGACCGGAAAGACCACGATCGCGCTGGACAGTATCCTGAATCAGAAAAATTCCGATATGCTCTGCGTTTACTGCGCCATCGGCCAGAAAGCATCTACCGTGGCGGGAGTGATCCAGACGCTGCGTAACGCCGGCGCCATGGATTATACGGTGGTGGTGAGCGCCACCGCCTCGGATTCCCCCGCCATGCAGTACCTTGCGCCCTATGCGGCCGCTTCGGTGGCGGAGGCATTCTCGGCGCAGGGGAAAGACGTATTGATCGTATACGACGATCTGACGAAGCACGCGGTGGCATACCGCACCATGAGCCTGCTGCTGCTGCGCCCGCCGGGACGGGAAGCCTTTCCCGGGGACGTATTTTATCTGCATTCCCGTTTGCTGGAACGCAGCGCCTGCCTTTCAAAAGAGAAAGGCGGCGGCAGCATCACGGCGCTGCCCATTGTTGAAACCATGGCGGGCAATATCTCCGCCTATATTCCTACCAATATCATTTCGATCACCGACGGGCAGATCTATCTCGAAAGCGAGCTGTTCCATGCGGACGTGCGTCCTGCGGTGAACACGGGGCTTTCGGTGTCGCGCGTTGGCAGAGCCGCCCAGCACGACGCCATGAAGGCGGTGTCGGGAACGCTGCGTATCGATTTGTCGCAGTATCGTGAGATGGCGGTGTTTACCCGCTTTGGCAACGATCTGGATGCATCGACGAAAAAAATGCTGCGGCGCGGCGAAACGCTCATCAATATTTTCAAGCAGGATAAAAACCACCCTCTGTCGGTGTTCGACGAGGTGGTGCTGTTGCTGGCTTATAACGAAAACTGCCTGGAGGCAGTCCCGGCGCGGAATATGCGGGGCGCCATGCAAAAGCTGATCGCGGTGATCGGCGGCGCCTGCCCCGGCGAGCGGGAACGGATCCTGCAAACCGGAAAAATGTCCGACGCGGATAAGGCCGCTCTGACCGCGGCGCTGCACGAAAAACAAGAGGAATACACGTCATGAGCGAGAGTCTGAACGATATCAAGCAGCGCCTGATCAGTGTGAAACAGACCCGGCAGATCACAAACGCCATGTTCCTGCTTTCCACCTCCACGCTCAAAAAGATGCTGGCGGGGATGGACTACAGCTTCCGTTATCAGGCGGCGCTGCGGCAGACCATGCGGGAAATCCTCAGCATCACGCAGGACGCCGGGATCCACAACCGTTATCTGGAGGTTTCGCCCAAGGGCACGGCGCTGTATCTTTCGGTGATGGGCGACAAAGGTCTCTGCGGCAACTACAATTACAGTGTTGCGGCGCTCACCGCCGAGGTCAAGCGGAAAAACACGGATTCCAAGCTCTATTGTTTCGGGCTGGAAGGGGAGGAATATCTCAAAGCGCGGGGGCTGACGCCGGATCGCGTACTGCCCGGTTCTTCCATGCATCCGGATCTGAAGCTGGCGCGGGATCTGTCCCGGACGCTGATCGACATGTATATCACCGACGAGGTAAACGAGGTTTACATTATTTATACGCCCTATAGAACCGCCGGGCGGGCGCCGGTCTGTTTCCGTATGCTGCCGCTGATGAAGTCGGATTTTCTGGATGCTGCGGAGCGGGATACGCCCGAAGAGCTGCTTTACGAGCCGTCGGCGGAGGCGGTATTTGAACACGTGGTGCCGCTTTATTGCTCTTCCTTGCTGTATAATATCCTCGTACAGGCTTCCGCCAGCGAGAACGCGTCCCGTATGGACGCCATGCAGAACGCATCTTCCAACGCCGACAAGATGATCGACGAGCTGCAAAGCAGGATGAACGCCGTAAGGCAGCTGAACATCACCAACGAGATCACAGAGATTGCCGCCGCCAGCGGGCTGCGGGAAAAGGGGATTTGAGAGACATGCAGAATCTGATGCGCGGAACGATCGTAAAAATATCCGGTCCCGTGATCGACGTGCGCTTTCCGGAAGACGCCATGCCGCCCGTGAACGCTTTGCTGTTGGAAGAAAGCAGCGGCAGGCACATGGAGGTGGCGGCGCAGGACGCCGGCGGCGTGGTGCGCGCTATCGCGCTCGAGGCGCCTGAAGGGCTCTATTGCGGTATGGAAGTCACCACCGACGGCGAAGGGATCCGGGTCCCCGTGGGCGAAGCGGTTCTGGGCCGCGTGGTGGACGTGCTCGGCCGGCCTATAGACGGCAAGGGAGCGATCAAAGCCGACGTTTCTCTGCCGATCCACCGTAAAGCGCCCACGCTTTCACAGCAGCGTCCCGCCGACCAGCTTCTCGAAACCGGGCTCAAGGTGATCGACCTGCTGGTTCCCTATGCCAAGGGCAGCAAGATCGGTCTGTTCGGCGGCGCCGGCGTAGGGAAAACCGTGCTGATCATGGAGATGATCCACAACGTCGCCATGGGGCACGGCGGCTATTCCGTATTTACCGGCGTCGGCGAGCGCAGCCGCGAGGGCAACGAGCTGATGGCGGATATGACGAAAAGCGGCGTGATCGAAAAAACCACGCTTGCCTTCGGGCAGATGAACGAGCCCTCCGGTTCCCGTATGCGCGTGGCGATGACGGGCCTCACAATGGCGGAGTATCTGCGCGACGAAAAACAGCAGGACGTGCTTTTGTTTATTGATAATATTTTCCGTTTCGTTCAGGCGGGCAACGAGGTCAGCGCCCTGTTGGGCAGGCTGCCCTCCGCCGTCGGGTATCAACCGACGCTGGCGCAGGAGCTTGGGGAGATCGAGGAGCGGATCGCCTCTACCGACCGGGGCTCCATTACCTCCGTGCAGGCGGTTTACGTGCCTGCGGACGACCTGACAGATCCCGCGCCGGCCACGATATTTACGCATCTTGACGCCACCACCGTGCTTTCCCGCGCCATCGCGGAGCAGGGGATCTATCCCGCCGTGGATCCGCTGGAGAGCGCTTCTCGGGTGTTGCAGCCCGAGATCGTGGGCGAAACGCATTACAGGGTCGCCCGGGGCGTGCAGGAGTGCCTGCAGCGTTATGCGGATCTGAAAGACATTATTGCCATCCTCGGTATGGAGGAGCTTTCCGCCGAGGACCGCCTTACCGTTTACCGGGCCAGGAAAATACAGAAGTTTTTGTCGCAGCCCACGCACGTCGCAAAACAGTTCACCGGCGTGGACGGCAAATTCGTCCGGTTAAGCGATACCGTGGAAGGCTTCCGCAGGATCATCGACGGCGAGGCGGACGATCTGCCCGAGAACGCGTTCTTTATGGTCGGGACCTTTGAAGAGGCCGAAGAAAAGGCAAAAACACTTTGAGGAGACGGCAGAATGGAGGATAAAACCTTTCACGTCAACGTGTATTCGCCGAAGAGCCTGATCCTGAGCGAGGCGGTGGAAGCGATCACCTGCAGCGGGCTGGACGGGGAACTGGGGATACTCAAAAATCATATGCCCTGTCTGATCGCGCTGCGGCTCGGCGTGCTGAAGCTCAAAAAAAACGGGGTCTGGACGGAATATCTGTGCAGCGACGGTTTTTTGGAGGTTTATAAAAACCGCGCCGATATCTATGTGGAGTTCTGCCGGCCGGAGGCCGATTTGAAAGCCGCGCTTTCGGCGTTGGAAAAGCAGAGAAAGCGGGACGAGAAAAGCGTGCGCGAGCATTGGAAAAACGAGATCCGTCTTGCGCGGATCGTTTCCGATATCAACAAGCAGAACCGGGAATTGCCTGAATAATAAATCAGAGATGCTCCGACCGTCGGTTTTCGGCGATCGGTCGTTTCTTTTGTGAGAAAAGCAGCGGCGCTCCTGCTTTTATGCCGAAAAAACAGGATACTGACAGTTTTGTATAAAAAAAATCAAATTATTTGTGACTTTTTTCTAAAAGGACTTGCAATTTGCTTAAAAAATGTGTAAAATAGACCTGTTCAATTTTGTTATATTGTATAAACCGATATTCAGTCGTTATAGATTTTAATATTTGGAAGGAAGGATCGCTTTGTCAAACAGACTGTTTCAGAGTATCATTCATCAGATGAAAGACGTGGTCGGAAGATCCATCGGCGTTGCCGACGAAACCGGGACCGTCGTCTCCTGCACGGAGTTGGGAAAAATCGGCGACGTGATCTCCGGCGGGATCTCCGAGGTTTTTACGGTGAATTCCGCGGTCGCTCTCAACGGTTATACTTATCGCTCTTTCGGCTCCCCCATGCAGCCGGAATTTACGGTATTCGTGGAAGGTACGGATTCTCTTGCCGAAAAATATGCTTCCGTGCTTGCGGTGTCTCTTGCGAGCATCAAGCAGTTCTATGATGAAAAATACGATCGCAGCAATTTTATCAAGAACGTCATGCTGGATAATATCCTGCCCGGCGATATCTATCTCAAGGGCAGGGAACTCCATTTTAACAACGAAGCGATCCGGGTCGTGTTTCTTGTTCGTCTGAGCGAGCCCTGCGAGCTGTCGGTGTTTGATATGATCCAGTCGCTCTTCCCCGATAAATCAAAGGATTTCGTCGTGAATATCAACGAAACCGATATCGCCGTCATCAAAGATATTTCCGCCTCCATCGAAATCAAGGATCTGGAAAAGCTTGCCAGAAGCATCATCGATTCCCTGAGCGTGGAAGTCACAGGCGCCGTGCTTGTGGGCATCGGCACGCAGGTGAAGGGGATCAAGGATCTCGCGAAGTCCTTCAAGGAGGCGCAGGTCGCGCTGGAGGTCGGCAAGGTTTTCGATACCGAAAAGGTGATCGTGAGCTACGAAAACCTCGGCATTGCGCGCCTGATTTATCAGCTGCCCTCCACGCTCTGCGAGATGTTCCTCAAGGAGGTCTTTAAGCGGGGCTCCATCGAGTCGCTCGACCATGAAACCCTGTTCACGATCCAGAAGTTCTTTGAAAACAACCTGAACGTATCCGAAACCTCCCGGAAGCTGTTCGTTCACCGCAATACGCTGGTGTACCGGCTTGAAAAGATCCGGAAGCTCACGGGGCTGGATCTGCGGGAGTTTGACGACGCCATCGTGTTCAAGGTGGCGTTGATGGTGAAAAAATATCTCGATTCTTCTCCGATCAAATACTGAGAAAACAACCGAAAAGGCACCGATGGGATCGCGGGGCGCGATTTCATCGGTGTTCGTCACTTCAGCGTATTTTAAGTCAGAAAGGGTATTGTTAGCCCGTTCATTTGCAATCGGTTTTAATGCCGGTAATGAAACAGAAAGGAAGAATAAAGAAAAAAGAATGATTGATTTTAATAACGTATCAAA
>CACZOP010000244.1 GCA_902782845.1 Oscillospiraceae bacterium
CCCTGACGGTCCGGTTGTTGATTCTGTTGTTTTTCCGGACCTTTCAGTCGATACTATAGCATAGCATTATAAGAAAGTAAAGGATTGTAACGAAAGTGTTAAAACACGCGGTTGCCGCAACCCGATCACGCGGTTATCTTTTCCATGTAAAAAGGATACGTTCCCCGCATAACGCGGTAATCGATACCCTGATTTTTACCCTTCTTCTTTATCCGAAACGCCCTCAGACTGCAACGGCAGTCCGCCGTTTTCGGCTGCGATCGCCTGATGCTCCCGCCGCGCCATGATCTCTTTCATCATTTGACGGTGGCTTTCGCCGGTAATCTTATAAAAATGAATGGGAATGAGCATCAGCAGATATCCCACTGCCGGGAATACGGTGGTCATTAAAAAGAGCGCCAGCCGCGTTTGGGGATTCTGGATGGTGGATTCGTCCACCGTGTGCTCCACATAATTCGTGGCAGACAAAATCCGCAGGCAGATAAAGGACGATAGCGTGCCCTCCAGTTTGCCGGTGAAACTCATGATCGAAAGCATGGTGCCTTCCACCCGTTTGCCGCTTTTCCACTCCACATAGTCCACCGTTTCGGCTTCCATTTCTTTCTGCATCAGGTTTTTGAATTCCAGCGGGAAGGTGGAAAGGGCGGTAAACGCCACCACCAGAATTCCGGTGAGCAGCGTCACGGGCTGCCCCGCGGGCTTATTGATAAGGCCGTTATAAGTGGAAGCTGCGAAGAGCCCGTTGATGACCACGCCCATCACGCAGCACGCCTGATAGAATTTGCGGGAATCGGACTTCGCGCCGAGCTTTTCCACGATCACGGGAACAAGAAGCCCCGCCAGGAAAGCGCCCGGAAATTTGGCGACGTCTAAAAAAACGTTATACTTTGCGTTGAACAGTGAATCATAGGCAAAATAGAACGAAGCCTGCTCCGATACCTTGATAATAACAAAGAGGAAGTTGCAAAGCACCAGCATCAGAAGCGGCACGTTGGTAACGAGCAGATACAGGCAATCCTTAAGGCTCGGCGTCTCCTCGTGATGCTCCATGCGTTCTTTGGTGTTCCGGAAGGTCAGCCGCGTGAGCAGAATGATAAACACGGCGCTGACAACGGCGGCGGTGCGGTAGGCGTGATCGAGATGCGTGTTAAAATACGGCAGCCATTTTGCGGCTGCGACGAGAACCGTTGGGATCGCGCCGAGGATCATGCGCCCGATGGAAGCGACGCCGTAGAGCTTTGTGCGTTCGGTGCCGTTGGGCGTCATGCTGAACGCAAGCGCCCCCATGGGCACGTCGAAGGCGGTATAGGTTACGTCCAGACCGACAAACGCGACGATTGCGAGCGCGAGCTTTAATGCGTAGGACAAACTGTTGCTGCCGATGAAAAACAGCAGCATGAAAAGCGAAACGAAATACGGCGCAAATTTGATATACGGCCGCATTTTACCGTATTTTGTGCGGGTCTTATCCACCAGCACGCCCATAACGGGATCGTTGACCGCGTCGAACATGCCGCAGTAAAGCCGGATGTTGGCGGCATGGCTCGTTTTGATGTGCAGCACGTCGGTAATAAAAAAATTCACGTATTTTGACGCCGTCATGGAGGTGCTCATCCCCTGCGCGCCGCGCCCCGCAGCGTAAGACAGAGCTTCGCGCCAGGAAAGATAGGTCTCCTCTCCAACGTCTTTCGTAACGATTTTTTTGTCGAGGAACGACGTTTTGTCTTTCATTACGAAGTCTCTCCTTTTTTCTATTTGATCTGTGTGATCTTGTCTTTCCTGACGAGATACACGTGCTCGCTGATATCCATCATGGCTTTATCATTCATGGAATCGGTGTAAAAATCCCCGATCTGGACGTCCGGAAAGCACTCTCTGAAATATTTTACCTTATTATCCAAAAAACAAAGACGACGGAATTTCCCGGTTTCGGAATCAATGGAGGACGCGATAAAGCGGTCTATGCCAATCCGCCCCGCGATCTCTTCCAGAATAAAATCCAGCGTTCCCGAAACGATGATATCGTCTTCTTTCCGCCGGGCGGCATACCAGGGCTTGATCCTTGATTCCCGCTGATCCCAGAACTCCCTGATCCCGGCGGCGGGATCCTCCAGCGTAACGTAATATTCCTCCAAAAACAAGGCGTAGGCCTCAACCGCCTGCTCCACGGTAAAAAGATGAAAACGGTCTTTGAACGCCACGACCAGCAGCCGCGGCAGGTATTTTAAGATCCGTCTGTCCCGACGGGCGAAAAAGAAATAGTAATCCACCAGCGTTTCGCCGTCGTAGATGGTATTATCGAAATCGTAGACGTTGACCTTCATGGACTTTCCTCACATTCAATGATAGTATCAGTTTATCATATCTGAAGGTTTGCTTCAACATCTATTTTCTGTTTTCGACATCTTTTTGAAGGTTCAGACAAGAA
>CACZOP010000245.1 GCA_902782845.1 Oscillospiraceae bacterium
ATAATGGATGTAGCCTTCCGTTGTGCAGTCCGCCTTTTTTTCGTCGTCTTTGACGAAGTCGTGCCCCAGAGCCTCCACGGTCTCATAATCATAGTACAGGCCGCAGATAGTGCAGCGGTGCCCGTTGATTTTGCCCGGTTCGGTGCAGGTGGCCTGCACGTCCTTGCCGGTATCCGCCACCGGCACGTGCTCGCGCGTTTTTTCAATGTGCAGCGTGGCGCCGCATTCGCAGGTCGCTTCCTGGATCACGGGGTCGTTGGGGTCGCCGCAGGTGCCGTTGCTGACGTTATGCAGCCCGTTCCAGCTATGGGCAGTCGCGTGCTCGGAATCCCGCAGGCCGCAGTTTTTGCAGGTGGGCGCGTGGTTGCCCTGCCCCTCGGCGGTGCAGGTGCTTTTGTCATATTTCAGCGGACCGGAAAAATCGTGCCCCGAGGCAAGGTAATCCGGATTGTTCAACGCCTTGAGCTCGTTTCCGACCAGCGTTACGTTTGCGCCGCAGATACCGCAGGTGGCGGTGACGGTCGCGTTTTCCGTGCAGGTCCTTGGGGTGACAACCTTTATATTTGAATAATTGCAATGATCTTTATGCTCCGTTGTAACGCCGCAGACGGAACAGGTCTGCCAGTGGGATACCGTGTTATAGTCCCACGCTTCCTTCCATGTGTGGTGGGCGAACAGGCCCTCTGCGTCTGCCGCCGGATCGGGCTTACGACTTGTGTTCACGCGTCCGCACACCGCGCAGGTCTTGGTGATTACGGCGTCCTTGGCGCAGGTGGCGGGCGTGTTGACCGTGACGGACCAGGTATGACTGCCCTCGGTGCCTTCTTTTACGGCTTCACACTTGGTACAATACTGGTAATGGCTGATATCGTCGGTGTTGTACCACACCCATTCATGGCTGCAGGCGCCTGCCGTGATGGTCTTGGGATAATTGCCGCTGTCTTCGATGGTGACGGTGACTGTATCCGAGAACAGGCTGCCGCTCTCGGGAAGCACGCCTGCGGGGAAATTGGATTGGTTCATGACCGTTTCAATCCGGAAAGAAACCGAATCGCCGGGTTTCAGGGCGTTGACCTCCAGCTGGCCGGTTGCCTGGCTCTCCTGAACCGTCTGCTGCTCGCCGGGATTCAGCAGCGGCAGATGATACATCACTGCGCCGATGCCGCCACTTTCCCAGCCGTTCCATTCCCAGCTGAACGCGTTGCTGCCGGCCCCTTCAAACGCGTCCGGTTTCAGCGGCCCCATCAGCGTCATGCCGAGACCGTTTATCCCCTCAAATTTCTGCCCGTTGGAAAGAACGCCCTGCAGGTAGCCTTCGAGGAACCACACGGAATTCTGGTCAGCGATATTCTCCTGCGCCGAAAAATGCAGAACAGTGGGAAGAAAACTTCTGCCGCCCATGCCGGGGATCGGCGCGCCGATATGGATCTCGGTGATATTTGCCTTGTAGAAATCAGCGCTGAACGCCAGCCCCTGTACCGGCAGGAAGCTTACGCAAAGCGCCAGAACCGTTAAAAACGCAAGTGCTTTTTTCATTTGTCGGTCTCTCCTTTTTTCTTTATGTTTTCTTTTTCTTTTGCGATCTCGTTGAGCTGTCTGACCTCCCGTTTATGGATGATAAACATGATCACCCAGATCGCGGCAAACGCGGCGAACATCATGGCGCTCATAATGCCGATTTCCGCTGCCGAGCGCATCCACCGGAGGAAAAGCGCGACGGCAACGAACACCGCCTCAACGATCACAAAGTGGATGGACGTAGCGGCTGCCAGAGGCAAGTCCGTTTCATCATACAGCGACATCCCTCCCATACCGGCCACCCCGATCAGGGCGGAAAGCAGGCTTTGCACGAGGATCGCCGCCGCAGGGCTGCCGAAGCGCTCCAGGAGCATCGGCGAATAGATCATTCCGCTGCCGGACGAAGACAGCAGGGCGATCAGGTTGCCTACCGCCGCGCCGGAGAGAAAGCCGATCAGCATGCGCCGGAAAACCTTTTTCTTCATTTGGCCTCACCGCCTTTCAGATAATTACGGATCACGGAGATATATCGACGGGAAGCGTATACGGTCTGATCCTCCTCCAACCGGATCTTTAATTGTCCGGCAATGGAAAAATCAAAGTGCACGGCTTTTTCCAGATTGATGATCTCGAACCTCGAGATCCGAAGAAAACCGCCCGCGTCGAGCTTTTGCGACAGCTCGTTCACCGAAGCCGTGGTGCGGATGGTCTCGTCTGAAACGCACACATAGTTGCTCCGGTTCTGACTGTAGATGCGGATGATGCTGTCGGTCCGGACGCGGAAGATCCTGCCGCCCTCGGTGGGGAGATCGAGATACTTCTCTTTTTCCGAAAAATGCGCCAGAAGGTCTTCCACCTGTGCGTTTTTCTCCGGCGCCGAGATCAGCACTTCGATCTTATCCAGAGTGCTGTCTTCCCGAAAGCGCACGGATACGTCGTAAGAAGACATATTTCCTTCCCCCCCCATTCCTTTCCGTTGATATGCAGATCGCGGATGAAATCATCGTCCCGATCGGATCAACCGACCTCTCTTTTTCTGAAGAATCCGTGGGATCTGACTGATTTTACTATATCCTGCATGCGTGGACCTGTCAAGCGAATCGGACGAACGGTCGCGCACAAACGACGAACGGTATGAAAAAAGAGACCATCATTGACCGATGATCTCGTTGATTTCTTGCTGTGTCCGGGTGAGCTCCTCGAAAAATGCTTCGCTGGAGACCCGCAGGGCGCCGCTTCCCAGAATGATGATCTGTTCCATGCCGTCGGAGGTCACCACCCGCACCCGGTTGTCCTTTGCCAGCTCGTGGGAGGTTTTTTCAATATAGGTGTCGGCGGTTTCGGCTTCTTTGGTGTATACCACGCTGATGCCGCCGGTTTGCTCGATCTCCCGCTCGCCGCCCTTCACCCGGTAGGCGTCAAACACCAATATCACCTCGTTCTGCCGGTAGCCCCGGTAGTTGCACAGCAGGCGGATAAGCGCGTCGCGGGCGTCTTCCATATTCTGTTCGCTCAGTTTCCGGAGACCGTCCCAGGAATAGATCACGTTGTAACCGTCCACCAGCAGATATTCCTTCCCGGTGTAGGTGGGGGGAATTTTCGTTTTATCCTTTTGTTCCTTTTTACGGGGATTGCCGCCCGAAAAGGGCTGATGTACGTTATAGGGATCCGAACGGTTTTTCACCGCGCCGTAGGTCTGCTCAAAAATCTGCATCAGTTCTTTGTCCAGCGCGAAAACGTCCGGCCGCCCGCCGCCGACCGGACGTTTCGGGCTTCTGACCGCCGCCGCGGCTGCCGCCGATCTGCGGGGCGCCTCCAGCGCGGAAGGCAGGTGCATCATGCGGGGAACCTCGTTCCATTTCACAGTATGCCCGGCGCCGTGGGAACAAAAAACGGAGTCGCAGGGGTTTTCGGCGTCGGCTTCCGGATCGTAGGCTGCCGCGGCGATCACCTCGTCCGCATTGTGGCAGGGGGCATAGCCGTGGAGCACGCAGGAGATACTTCCTCTGCCGCGGGTATACCGGACCACCTCTTTGCCGTAATCCCGCAAAGTCGCCGCGGGCGCGGTGCCGGTGATGACCGTATCCTCCGGCGTCTGCTCCGGCGCGCCGAATACCGCGTGCAGCCGTTCCAGGTCCGTCATGGCTCTGCCCACACTCTCTGCAGGGACCCGCAGCGTAAAGGCGAAAACCGGTTCCAGCAGCACGCTTTTCGCCTGCATCAGCCCCTGCCGCACGGCGCGGTAGGTGGCCTGCCGGAAGTCGCCGCCCTCGGTATGCTTCAGATGTGCCCTGCCGGAGGCAAGGATGATCTCAAGGTCGGTGAGGGGCGCGCCGGTGAGCACTCCCACGTGGGTTTTCTCGTGCAGGTGCGTTAAAATCAGCCGCTGCCAGTTTCTGTCCAGCTGATCCTCCGGGCAGTTTGATCGGATCACGAGCCCGCTGCCCCGTTTGCCGGGCTTCAGGATCAGGTGGACCTCCGCATAGTGGCGCAGCGGCTCAAAATGCCCCACGCCCTCCACGGTATCCTCTATGGTTTCTTTATACAAAATGCCGCCCTGCCCGAAGCGCACGTCCCAGCCGAAGCGTTCCTTGATCAGTGCCTGCAATATCTCGAGCTGCATTTCGCCCATTACCCGCAGGCGCACTTCGCCCGAGCGCTCGTCCTTCTGCAGGTCCAGCAGCGGATCCTCCGCCTGCAGCAGGCGCAGCTTGAGCAGCGCCGTGTGCACGTCCACGCCGGCGGGAAGCTGAATGCTGTAGGTGAGCACAGGCGAGAGCAGCGGCAGCCTGCCGTCGGTTTCGGCGCCGAGGCCGTCCCCGGGGGCGGCAAAGGTGACGCCGGTCACGGCGCAGAGCGATCCGGCGGGCGCTTCCTCGGCCGCAACGTATTTTTCGCCGGAATAAAGACGGATCTGATGTACCTTTTCATTTTCAGCGTTTTTTTCGCTTTGCAGCACTTCCCGCACCCGCAGCGTTCCGCCGGTAACCTTGAGCCACGTGAGCCTGCCGCCCGCCTCTTCCGTCACCTTATAAACTCTGCCCGCAAAAGCGGCGGGGTACGCGGGCGCTTCGGCATAAGTCTCCAGCCCCCGCAAAAAATCCTCCACCCCGGTGAGCCGCAGCGCCGCCCCGAAGTAACAGGGAAAAACCCGGCGCTCCCGCACGGCGGTGGAAAGCGAAGGACGGGAGATCATTCCGGCAGCTTCGTATTCCTCCAACAGTCCCTCGTCGCACAGCGCCGCTTCCTCATAAAAGGCAGGCGTTTTCCCGGCGGAGAAATCCACGCAGGCGGGGCTCAGTTTTTCCCGCAGCCGCCGCAAAACGGCGGCGTGGTCGGGGCCGGGCAGATCGGTTTTGTTGACGAACAAAAAACAGGGCACTTTGTAGGTCCCGAGCAGCCGCCAGAGGGTCTCGGTGTGGCTCTGGACGCCGTCGGTGGCGCTGATCACCAGTATGGCGTAATCAAGGATCTGCAGCGTGCGTTCGGTTTCTGCGGAAAAATCCGCGTGGCCGGGGGTATCCACCAGCGTAAAGTCGACGTCCCCGCAGGAAAACCGTGCCTGTTTTGAAAATATCGTGATCCCCCGCGCCCGCTCCAGCGCGAAGGTATCCAGAAACGCGCTGCCGTGATCCACCCGGCCGGGTTTTGCGATGCTCCCGGCCGTATACAGCAGCGCCTCCGACAGCGTGGTTTTACCGGCGTCCACGTGCGCCAAAATCCCGATGGTGATTTTCTGCTTCATTTGTGCGTCCCGCTTCCGTTTTTTTCGTTTTTGTTCGGCTGTCCGGATATTTTCGGAGGAATTCCGCCCGAAACCGCGAAAAAAAACCGAACAAATACGAACATTTTTTTATGACTGCTTTTGTCGAATCCCTTGACTTCCACAAGATATTGTGTTATATTCCCACCGATGAACACAATTTTGTTTCAGTGTCCCTTTTGAGGGACTGAAAATCGACTTTTTTAGAACATTTGTGTTGACAAATGGATTTTTTTGTCGTATAATCTCAATCGAAGAGCAAAACAAATGTTCGATATCGATTTGAAAGGTGGGTCAGTCATGGAGACTTTCGTTGCAATTATTATCCTTTGTGAGGTCCTTTTAACACTATTCGGCGTGTGGGGTTTCCTGCACGAACAAACGCTGGTGGCGCTGGAGCATAATATCGTCCGTCTGATCCGCCGCAGGATCCGCCGCAGGCAGCGCGCCAGAGCGGCTGCCGCCCATCGCAGGCAGAACGCCCGTGCGGTGTATACGCCGGCAATGCCGGTAAAAGGCAGATCCTCGTCCTCCCGCGCCGCCTGACGCCAATTTTGCTTCCCCTATCTTTTTATCCCAAAAAGACAAAGAGACCGTCCGACCCCCGGCAGTCTCTTTGTCGCTTTTTAAACCGAATCAGTCTTCTTTCAAAAAGGCTTCGATCGCCTGCAGATATTCAAGTACCGTTGCGTCCACGCTGGCGTAGATCTCGTGCCGGCAGTTTGTGAATTTGCGGAGACGGCCGTTTGGCAGCTGCGAAATGAATTTTTCTTCCGCCTCCGGGTAAACGGCGCTGTCCTCCTCCGGCTGGCAAAGCAGCACCGGGATGGTGATCTTCGCGTTGCGGGCGGGATCCAGATTCTTTTTGGTAACCTTTACCGCTTCGCTTGCCCAGCGGTAGGACGGAGTGTTGGTGCGCAGCAGCGGATCCGCCACGCGCTTTTTCTGGTAGTAATCAAAACGCGCCTTGCTGGTGTCGTGGCTGTTTTCATAGGTGCGGTCGAAATCGAATTTTCCCATAAAGCCCGGCGCCGCGTTCCCTTTGCCGAGCAGCAGCATCGGCGTGCAGATCGCGCCCACGATCTGCGGCGGGATCCCGGCGGTAACGGCTTTGATCATGGGAGAGGAAAGCACGGCCTTTTTGAACACGCCGGGGTAGGTCTGCAGGTGCTGCACCGAAATGGCGCCGCCCATGGAGTGGGCGTAGAGATACAGCGGCAGCCCGGCGGTTTCTTTGAGCGCCACCTTGGTGACGAAGCAGTTCAGATCCTGCACGTAGTCGGTGAATTTGCCCACCGTCACGGTTTCGGGTTCGTGGGGATTCAGGCGATAGGATTTACCGTGGCCGCGGTTGTCGATGGCAAACACCGAAAAACCCATCTGAAGGAAACAATAGCTCATCTCGCGGAATTTTTCGGCGCTCTCGGTAAAGCCGTGCACGATCACCACAGCGCCTTCGGGATTTTCGGCGGTATAGTGCTCGTAATGGATCTTATTGCCGTCGAAGCTTTCAAAATAACCGTCGCCGCCCGCCGCTTTCAAAAAAGGCTCCACAACGCCCGTCATGGTTTCCTCGTAGTTTTCTTCGCTCACGGGGATGGTTTTGATTTTCAGGTCCATGGACTTGTCTCTCCTTTTCTCATCTTTTTTTTATTGTATCATCTGTTGAATAAAATTGCAAGAAAACACGAAAATATTATTTACTTTATCATAAAAAAGTGCTAAGATGAAGAAGAAAACGCGGAGCCGTTTCCGGAAAACGGCGGCCCCGACGAGACCTCGGAGGAAGATCATGCAGCATTACACCCCATATATCAGGGATTTTATGGAACGCTATCATTATCCGACGGAGGCGGTCGACCTCTTTACGGAAGTGGAACGACGACTGGACACGGAACCGGCATTCGGCGCCCGGTTTGACAAGCATCTGGCCGCATATATGACGGATGAAACCGAGTCGCTGGGCGACGCGCTCAAAGGCATGACGGTCCTTGCCGACCTGATAGGGCTGAGCGAGTATACCATGCAGTTTGTGTTCATAATGAATTGTACCGAGCTCTTAAAGCCCAAATACGAGGCTGCGGGGATCAGCGAGGAAACCTTCCGGCTCGGCTGCGACGATCTCCGCTGTAAGCTGCTGGAATGCATTGAATGCGAGGGCGTGCCCGGCACTTTTGTTGCCGGCTGGAACAACGGCTTTTTGAAAATGGGACGTTTTGCCTACGGACGTTTTCAGTATGAGGTGTGCGAGTTTAACTATCAGTTTGATTTTTTGTGTTCCTGCGGCAGAAAAATGGTCAAGGGAGATACATACGTGAACTTCCACATCCCGTCCTCCGGCATCCCGCTCACCGACGAGGTGCGGTTTGCTTCTTATAAGGAAGCCTACGGCCATTACAAGCATCTGTTCCCGGACGGAAAAGTGGTGTTCGGCTGCAATTCCTGGCTGCTCTATCCCCGTCACCGGGAGTTTTTGCCTGAGAATTCCAACATCCTGAAATTCCTCGGAGATTTCGAGATCGTCTGCTGGGAACAGAAACAGCATTTCGGCGACTGCTGGCGCGTGTTCGGGCGTTACGCCGATCTGCCGCCCGCCCAATTGCCCCGCGATACCGCCCTCCGGAAGGCCTACGCCGAATGGCTGACCGCCGGGAACCCTTCCGGCTCCGGCATGGGCTTCTTTGTGTTTGACGGCGAGAAGATCATAAAGTAATCCGCAATAAAGGAGATATTTTACCATGAAGACTTTTGTATTTCAGGGAGACAGCATCACCGACGCGGGGCGGGACCGGAACAATTTCGACTACCGCGGCAACGGTTATCCTACGCTTGTGGCCGGGCGTATCGGGCTCGACAGACCGGGCGAATTCCGTTTTCTGAACACCGGCGTTTCGGGCGACCGGATCGTGGATATCAATTCCCGCATCAAACGGGATCTCATCAATCTGCAGCCCGATTACGTGAGCATCCTCATCGGCATCAACGACGTGTGGCATGAGGTGGGCGGCAGGAACGGCGTGGATAACGACAAATACTTCCGCACCTACTGTGAAATTCTGGAAGAGGTGCAGCGCATGTGCCCGGGGGTGAAGATCTTTATTTTAGAGCCCTTCGTGCTGAAAGCCTCCGCAACAAAAGACAACTGGGACGTGTTCGACAGGGAAACCAGAAAACGCGCCGCCTCGGCAAAAAAAGCAGCGGAGCAGTTCGGCTGCGTGTTTGTCCCGCTGCAGGATCGGTTTGACAAAGCCTGCAAAACCGCCCCCGCCGATTATTGGCTGCTGGACGGCGTACACCCTTCCGCCATGGGACACGAGCTGATCGCAAGAGCGCTGACAGAAGCGTTTTATGAAAACGAGTAAAGAACGGCAAGTATTATTCTGTTATTGAAACTCAAATAAAAAAAGGAGAGTTCACTATGAAAAAATCACTTCGCTCCTTCCTGTCGCTGCTGCTGTGCGCGGCTCTGCTGGTTTCGGCAGCGCTTCCCGCCTTTGCGGCGCGGAACACACCGCTGCAGCCGGACGTATATAATCCTTTCGACGGGATCTCGGTGAACGAAAGCGCAGACACGGGCTCCCGGTTTTTGAGTCTGGTGAAGCAGCTTTTCGCAAAATGTCTGAATCTGCTGAGCAACTTCCTCATCAACACGGTGGCGGGGGGTTCGCTGAACGCTATCATTCCCAATACCCGGGCGGTGCAGCGCTACGAAACCTTTGATCTGGAGGCGTATGGAAATTTCTATCCCGGCCACGAGACGTTTTTGAAAACGCCCGCCGCAAACGCCAGATGGTCGCTGGGCTACGGGCAGGCGTCCATCCTTCCGGCGGATCTTGCCGAAAAGGGATACGCCAGGGGCGCTTATCTGCCCTATATCTTCTGCAACGAAATGTATAAAGACGACGAGGGCAACTACGAGGATCTGCGGGTCCGCACCGTGGCTGTAGACGACGGCAGCGGCCGGGGCACTGTGATCTTCGCTTCGCTGGACGCCATGGGCTTTGCCAACGCCGATGTACGGCAGGTCCGCGCCGCGCTGGCGGAATTTGCCGCGGAAAATAATATCGTGAGCATCAACCTCTCCTGCACCCATATCCACACGGGCATCGATTCCCAGGGCGTGTGGACCGATCCGCTGGCGACAGGGGTCGGGAACATCTTCCGCAAGGACGTGATCTACGGCGTGGACCGCGGCTTTCTGCAGGCGGTGATCGAAGGGACGAAGCAGAGCGTGATGGAAGCGGTGGCCGATATGAAAACCGGACGGCTGTATTATTCCGCCATGGACATTTCGGAATACGTTTGGGACCGCACCCCGCCCATCTGTCTGGATCCGACGCTTTATAAGCTGGAATTTGTGCCGGACGACGCCGCGGCTGCGCCCACCATCCTCGCCACCTTCGGCTGCCATCCGGAATCCGCCAGCTACGACTGGAATACCGCCGTGGATGAAAACGGCAAAAAGGGATACGATAAAAAGCTGAGCGCCGACTTTGTCTGGACGATGGAAAAGGTCGTGAACGCCGCGGGCTTCAATTTTATCTTTGTGCAGGGCAACGTGTGCACCGTGACCTCCGGCCGCTCCCTCTCCAACGACGGGCTGGATACCGACGCCCATTCCACGGCCATGCGCTACGGCTATGAACTGGGCTACATCATCCTCGGCATGAACATGACCGAGGCGGACCGTATTGCCCTCAACGCCGCCACCGGCGACCGTCTGGGCGTGGAAACGCACGGAACCGAAGAGGACTATACCGTCTGGTATGAGGATCTGCCCACCGTGGAGGCAACAGAGGTGACGCCGCTCCTGAATATCGCCCACCGGCAGTTCTTCTGCCCCGTAGACAACAAGGTCATGGCGATCATCGGAAAAACCGCCGTGGCGGATAATCTGGTGCTGCAGGACAAGTGGGGGCAGTATTACACCGTCACCGAGGTAGGCTATATGGAGCTGGGCGACGCTTTCAACGCTTATTTAAGCCCCGGCGAAACCTTCACGGAGCTCATAAAGGGCGGCAGCGGATTAAAAGGCTTTCCTTACGCGCCCGTCCGCACGATGCTGGGCGAAAACACCATCGTGTTTGACCTGATGAACGACGCCGCAGGCTACGTTGCAAACGACGCGAACTTCGTGATGGTGGGCGTGCAGTACGACGAATTCTCCGGCAAGCTGGCGGGCGACACCTGGTGCATCATCTCCTACGGCAGGCGCGAGGGTTCCACCTTTATCGGGAACCTGTATCAGCTGGTACAGGAGAAAAAGCACGCGTAACGCGTTTTCGTCACAGGATCAACAAGAAAGGGGCGGTGGAGGAATCCCGCCCCTTTTTGAAAGAAAGAACCGGTTTTTTGCAAAAATCACAGGATAACGTAATGATAAAAAAGGAATGAAGTATGATGAGTGTTCCCGGGCTTTTGGAGGTGCGCGACCTGCGGGTGCGCTTTTTCAGCCGGTACGACGAGGCGGTGAACGGCGTGAGCTTCTCTCTGCCTGCCGGCGGCCTATTGGGGCTGGTGGGGGAAAGCGGCTCCGGGAAATCGGTGACCGCGCTTGCCGTGGCGGGGCTGCTGGACCGCCGCCGCTGCTGCTGCGAGGGGCAGATATTGCTGGAAGGGACGGATCTTCTATCCCTTTCGCCAAAGGCTTTGCGGGCAATTCGCGGAGATCGGATCGGCGTGGTATTTCAGGAGCCCATGAGTGCCATGGATCCACTGCAGAAGGTAGGAAAGCAGGTGGAGGAGGTGCTGCGGGTCCATACGTCGCTTTCGCCTGCCGAACGCAGAGAAAAGGCGCTCTCGGCGCTGGCGGACGTGGAGCTGCAGGATCCCGAAAAGGCGTATGACAGCTTCCCGCATCAGCTTTCGGGCGGGCAGCTGCAGCGGGCGATGATCGCCGCAGCCATCATACAGCGCCCCCGGCTTCTGCTGCTGGACGAACCCACCACGGCGCTGGACGTAACCGTGCAGGCGCAGATCATCTCGCTGCTGCAAAAGCTCAACCGGGAGCATGAGATCGCCATGCTGTTTATCTCCCACAATCTGCAGGTGGTAAAAAAGCTCTGCCCCCGGGTGGCGGTGATGCAAACGGGCGAGATCGTGGAGCAGGGCGAAACCGGGGCCGTGTTCCACGCGCCGCAGCATCCTTATACAAAGCGGCTCGTCGCCGCGATCCCGCAGAGACCGGACTTTGCCTGAGGAGAGAAAAGCGATGGAAGAAAACAAAAATCAGCCCCTTGTGCTGGAGGCGAAAGGGCTTTGCGGCGGCTACCGGGGCGACGGCGCGCTGGGGGGACGCCGGAAACACGAGGTATTCCGAAACGTGAGCTTCACGGTCCTGCGGGGCGAGACCGTGGGGCTGGTGGGGGAAAGCGGCTCCGGCAAATCCACCCTTGCAAAAACGCTGTTGGGCCTGCTGCCGCCCTTTGCGGGGACCTGCCGTTCCTATACCCCCCGGCCGCAGATGATATTTCAGGACCCCTACAGCGCGCTGAATCCCGCGTTCACGGTGGAACGGATCGTGGCGGAGCCTCTGCTGGCGGCAGGCGGGATCTCCGCGGAGGAACGAAAAAACCGCGTGCGGGAGATGCTGGAAGCCGTGGAGCTGCCGGAAGCGTGCTACCGCGAAAAGCCGGACGCGCTTTCGGGCGGGCAGCGGCAAAGGGTGAGCATCGCCGCCGCGCTGATCTGCCGCCCCGGGCTGCTGGTGGCGGACGAGCCCGTTTCGGCGTTGGACGTGACCATGCAGGCGCAGATCCTGGCGCTTTTACGCCGCCTGAAGGCGGAGTATGCCCTGAGCATGCTCCTGATCTCTCACGATCTGAACGTGGTGGCAGGCTTTTGCGATAAGGTGCTGGTGATGCAGAACGGCAGCGTGGTTGAACAAGGCAGCGCAAAAGAGGTGTTCACCCGCCCGCAGCACCCCTATACAAAGCAGCTGCTCAACGCGGCCGGTTAGAGTTTTCGGAAACCATTCCGCTTTATTGATTCTTTCTCAAAAAGGGATCCCTGAACAGCAGTTCAGAGATCCCGGATTTTTTTGTTTTTTCATCCTCAATAGAGCTTGATGTCGAAGAGGCCGACACGCTGGGTCAGATCGTCCAACCCCACATTGATATTCCGCATCTGCTTCTCCAGCGCCTCGGGGCCGTCGGGAGATTTCACGTAAACGACGGCTGTGGTTTCGGTGGGCGCAATGTGGGAAAACACGATCTTTTCCGCAGGCGGAAGCACAAACTGCGGAAAATCCCCGCGCACCGATGTGGGCGTACACAGATAGAAGCCGTTGGAAGAGTATTCATAGGGGCTGAGCTTCGCGCTCTCCACCGTGAGATCCATGGTAAGCACATACCAATCGTCGGGGGTCTCTCCTTTTTCAAACAGGATCCGATCGTCTGTCGCGGCGGGTTCCACACGGGCGTCCCGCACGGTGAGCACCGGGCTGCGGAACTGGGCGGTAAACATCAGATAAATGGCAAACAACAGCGTGCAGAGGGTCACGAACCACACGGCCGCGCTGATCACACTGTAAAAGGTAAACACGATTTTTTCCCGCAAATTGCCGCCTCCTTTCAGTCTTTCTGTTTTTCGTTCTTATCATAGCACAACCGGACCCGGAATTCAAGTCGAAACGCGGGGAACCGAAAATAATTCTACTTTAATATTTCCGCCAGCAGGGGGTACAGCGCCTGCGCCATGGAATAAAAGCCCAGATCGTTGGGATGACAGCCGTCCACGGTGCCGTCGTCCTTTGCCGTCGCCATCAACGCGGGGCCGTCGAGGAAATACACGTTCTTATCCCCTGCGGAAAAGGCGCTTTCGCAGGTTTTCCGCACGATCGCGCGGCGTTCCTCCTCATCGGCCGTCAACCGGTATTTGGGGCGGGAAAGCATAATGACCGGCAGCTCCGGATTGGCGGCGCGCACAGTGCGGAACAACCGCTCGTGGGTCTTCGCCAGATGCGCCGGCGTGGGAGCGTTGTGATCGTAATCCAGCACAAAAACCGACATATTGAGCCCCGCGATATAAGCGGATATTTCGTCCTCGCCTCTGGCGCTGCCCGAAAACCCCAGATTCAGGTGGTCCGCGTTCAGCATCCGGGAAAGCATATTCTGGTAGGCGTTGCCCGGGCGGGAGGCGCAGCCCCCCTGAGTAATGGAGGAACCGTAGGTCACAATGGGCGGCAGCTCCCGGTATTCGCCGCCGGGCAGCAGCTTTGCGTCCCCGGCAAGCCCGACGCCGAGCTTATGAACGTTGGCGTAGAGAGGAAAATGGACGGTAATATCCCGCAGCGCCCGGCTGCCCAGATCCACCACGCTCTCGTATCCCGTTTTCAGATCCGCGGGCGGAATAAAGCTGCCTTCGTATACGCCGTCGGCATAGAGGTCAAAACCCCCCGAGCCCACCAGCGGAAAATGCACCATATGGTCGGCGCCGGACATTTCGGCGTTGACGATCACGTAGGGGCTGTCGGTGCGAAAGCGCAGCCTTCCCCCCGCGGTGTTGGCATGCAGGTAATACACGCCCTCGTTCACGGTTTTCGCCACGGCTTCGGGCAGGCGACGGTACATTCCGTTTTCGTAAAACACGCCGTAAAGCCGGAAGGGCGGTTTCCGGGGATCGTAAAACACCGCGTCCGCGCGGTCGGTTTCGGTCGCCACCTTGAAATTTTCATCGATCTCAAAAATGCGTTTCACTGCATTCGCTTCCTTTCCGATTTACAAAACTGGGGGCGGTCAGCTCAGAAGGGGCTGGTCAAAGGCGAACAGCGCCTCGTTGATCTCAAATATATCGTAGACCCCGCGGGAGATATAATAATCCACAATGATATCGAATTTACTGCTGCGCGAAAGGGCGTAACCGGCCTTCATCAGCAGTTCCCGCGTTTCGGCGGGGGTGAGTTCCAGCGCCACGGCAAAGGCCAGAGCGGTGGTTTTTTTCGGTTTGTAGAGGCGGTCCCCCCGGATCTTCGAAAACAGCTTGCGGTCGATATTCGCCCGCTTGTAACAGGCAACGTCGGTGATGCCCCGCTCGTCGATCTTCCGCAGCAGCATTTCGGAAAAACTCTCATCCAGGATCCCCAGCGCGTCTTCAAGCGTGCCCGCATAGCCGTTGTTCTCCGGGGCGCTTTCCTCCTCGGCTGCCACCTGCAGCGCAGCGTGGAAAACGGATTTTTGGCTCCCTTTTTTCACGATGTTCGGTCTCGCCGCGCCATTCGGCGACGCCGCTTTTTCCCGTGAAAAGTCGGCACGCGCTTCCGGCAGCGGGAGCGCTTCCGCCGGCGCGTCGGGCCGCCTGCCTTCGCGAACCCCCTGCGAAAACGCGGGTGAACTTACCGCGGCCTCCGGAGGCCGTTCCATCTCCGCGCCGCAGCAGGGACAATAGAACGTGTCGCCCCGCATACGGTAGCCGCAGCGGCGGCAAAACGCCGGCATTCTGAGTGCCGACGGCGCGTTCGCGTCCCCGGGTTCATCCATGGAGGGAACCACCGTTGCGCTGTCGCCGTCGATCAGCACGGTACTGTCGGACGGCAGCGTTTCGGGCGAAAACACTGCGTCCGGCACAGTATCCGCAAATGCATCCCCTGCAGGTGGGATATAGGTTTCGTCGATCACGCTCTGCAGGCTCTGAAAACGTTTTTTCCCGATCTCAAAGGCGCTCCGGTCATAGATCACCAGATACACCAGCATATCGTTTTTCTTCAGGAATTCCGCAATGGAACGGGTAGCCGCAGCCAGCGCCTTCTCTTTGGGATAACCGTAGGCCCCGGCGGAGATCAGCGGAAATGCCACGCTCTCGCAATGCTGGCGTTTTGCAAGCTCCAGCGCGCTGCGGTAACAGGATTGGAGCGCCCGTTTCTCGCCGAACATACCGCCCCGCCACACCGGGCCCACCGTGTGGATCACGAATTTTGCCGGCAGGCGGTAAGCCCCCGTGAGCTTCGCTTCCCCGGTGCGGCAGCCGCCGAGCGTTTTGCATTCCGCCAGCAGCTCCGGCCCCGCCGCCGCGTGGATGGCGCCGTCTACCCCGCCGCCGCCCAGAAGCGTGGAATTCGCGGCGTTGACGATGGCGTCGCACTGCACCTTTGTGATATCGCCGTTGATGATCAGAAGCGGCACAGCCGATCTCCCCCTTTATTGTTGGATTCTTTATTCATAATACATGAAACCCGCGTTTTTTTCAAGGGATTTTTCACTTTACTTTTCCCTAAAAAACGGATATAATAAAAACAGCGAACGGCAGGCGCTGCCGGAAAAAACCTCTGCGTCTCCCCCACCGGAAAACTGCCGAAAAATCCCAAAAAAAGAAAGGTGATCCCCATGAACAAATTCGTACTCAACGAGACCTCCTACCACGGCTCCGGCGCCATCAAGGCGGTGCCCGAAGAAATCAAAGCCCGCGGATTCAAAAAGGCGTTCGTCGCTTCCGACCCCGGCCTTGTGCAATTCGGCATCACCGCCAAAGTGACCGATCTGCTGGACGCGGCGGGCATTCCCTTTACGCTTTATACCGACATCAAACCCAACCCCACCATCGAGAACGTGCAAAACGGCGTTGCCGCTTATAAAGCGTGCGGCGCGGACTGCATCGTGGCCATCGGCGGCGGCTCCTCCATGGATACCTCCAAGGCCATCGGCATCATCGTGACCAATCCCGAATTCGCCGACGTGCGTTCGCTGGAAGGCGTAGCGCCCACCAAGAATCCCTGCGTACCCATCATCGCCGTGCCCACCACCGCAGGTACCGCCGCGGAAGTGACCATCAACTACGTGATCACCGACGTGGAGAAAAAGCGCAAGTTCGTGTGTGTGGACGTACACGACATCCCCGTGGTGGCGGTTGTCGATCCCGACATGATGAATTCCATGCCCGCCGCTTTAACGGCCGCCACCGGTATGGACGCGCTGACCCACGCCATCGAGGGGTATATCACCAAAGGCGCATGGGAGCTTTCGGATATGTTCCACCTGAAAGCCATCGAGATCATCGCCCGCAGCCTGCGCGCCGCCGTGAAAAACGAAAAAGAAGGCCGCGAGGGCATGGCGCTGGGCCAGTATGTAGCCGGCATGGGCTTCTCGAACGTTGGCCTCGGCGTGGATCACTCCATGGCGCACACCCTGAGCGCCTACTACGACACGCCCCACGGCAAGGCCTGCGCGATCCTGCTGCCCACCGTGATGGCGTATAACGCCCCCGCTACCGGCGAAAAATACCGTGAGATCGCCCGCGTGATGGGTGTAAAAGGCGTGGACGATATGACGCAGGAAGAATACCGCAAGGCGGCTGTGGACGCCGTGAAACAGCTCAGCGAAGACGTGGGCATCGTTTCTTCCCTCAAGGGTATTGTGAAGGAAGAGGATATCGACGCGCTGGCAACGGACGCCTACAACGACGCCTGCCGTCCCGGCAACCCCAGAGACGTGTCGCTGGAAGACATCAAAGACCTCTACAGAAGTCTGCTGTAAGCCTATGAAATTTTCCGAAATGCCCTATGCGCGGCCGGACGCTGCGGCAGTGAAAACGGAGCTTGCCTCCTTGACCGCCGCGTTCCGTGCCGCGAAAAGCTTCGACGAGGCGGACGGCGTCTTCGTGAAAGAGGACCGGCTGGACCGTCATATCGACACGCTCTATAACCTTTCTTATATCCGCCATTCCATCGACACCCGCGACGAATTCTACAGCGGCGAGGCGGCGTTTTGGGACGAGACCCTCCCCACGCTGCAGGAAGCCCTGCAGCCTTGGGTGCTGGCGCTGCTCGAAAGCCCCTACCGGAAAGAACTGGAAGAAAAATACGGCAAAGTTCCGTTTGTGAACGCCGAGATCAGGCTCCGTTCTTTCACACCCGCGCTGGTGCCGCTGATGCAGGAGGAAAACGCGCTTACCACCGAATACGAAAAGCTGCTGGCCTCCGCGAAGATTCCCTTTGAGGGCAAGACCTACACGCTTTCGCAGATTTCCCCCTGCAAATCCGACCCCGACGACGACCGAAGGCTCGCCGCGTGGAAAGCCGAAGGGCAGTGGTATATGGACAACGCCGATAAACTGGACGGGATCTACGACCGGCTGGTGAAGCTCCGCACCGAAGAAGGAAAGCTTTTAGGGCACGAAAACTTCGTTCCGCTGGGCTATGACCGCATGGAACGCAACTGCTACGACAAGACCGACGTGGCGCGCTTCCGCGAGGCGGTGGTAAAATATCTGGTACCCATTGCGGATTCCGTTTACCGCGCACAGGCAAAACGGCTGGGGAAAGCCTACCCCATGACCTACGCCGATAACGCTCTGATGTTCCGCTCCGGCAACCCGAAACCCGCCGGCAGCCCGGACGAAATCGTGGCCGAAGCGCAGAAGCTCTACGACGCTCTTTCGCCCGAAACGTCGGAATTCTTTACCGTGATGCGGGAGCAGGAGCTGATGGATCTTTTATCCACCGAAGGCAAGGAAGCGGGCGGCTACTGCACCTCCATCCACGACTACGAGGTCCCCTTTATTTTCGCCAACTTCAACGGCACCGCCGACGACGTGGAAACGGTGACCCACGAGGCGGGCCACGCCTTTGCCGGCTGGCTCAACCGCAGACGGGTGCCTTCTTCCACCGTATGGCCGAGCCTCGAAGCCTGCGAGGTCCATTCCATGAGCATGGAGTTTTTCGCATGGCAGAACACCGACGGCTTTTTCGGGAAGGACGCGAGGAAGTTCTTCTACTCGCATCTGGCGGGGGCTGTCCGCTTTATCCCCTACGGGACGCTGGTGGACCACTTCCAGCACAGCGTTTATGAGCACCCGGAAATGACGCCTGCCGAGCGGCATGCGGAATGGGCGCGGCTCTCGGGCGTTTATATGCCCTGGGCGCGGCTGGAGGAAATCCCCTTCTACGGCGACGGCAGAGCCTGGCAGCGGCAGCACCACATTTATTCCAGCCCCTTTTATTATATCGACTACTGCCTTGCGCAGACCGTGGCGCTGGAATTCTGGGCGCGGCGGCTGGACGATCCCGAAAAAGCGTGGCAGACCTATATGGACTACACCGCCGCCGGCGGCAGCCTGACTTTTACCGACCTGCTCGCCCACGCCGGGCTTGAAAGCCCGTTTGACGGGAACTGCCTGAAGCATATCTGCGAAAAGGCAAAAGCCTGGCTGGAAGCCTATGACCTCGACGGGATCGAATAAAAAGCCCCGATCCGACAGAAAAAGCACCCTCCGCACGCCGTGGAGGGTGTTATTCTTTGCATATGCAGAAGCGATTACGTTTCGATGGAAAAAGCGAGGCTCCCGTTTTTGCACTTCCCGTCCGTTTCAACGATTACCCAGACGGTTCCTGCGGAAGCCAGCGGCTGTGAATGCTCGAGCTGTTCGCCGGAGGCAAAAGCGGCAAGCGGCTGTTCGCCGTTTCCGCAGTCATACTTCACGGCGACGCTTCCCGTTTCCACCGTTCCGCTGCAGTGCAGCCGGTCGCCGGTTCCGCACTTGAGCCGGAAGACCATCGTACCTTCAAACTGAAAGAAACTCATGTCGGCTGCATCGGAAACGTTGGAGTGGACGAAACCCACGGCGCTGTAATGCGAAGTATATTTCCTGCAGCCGGTCAACCCGGCGCAAACAAGCAAAAGCAGCACCGCGACAAAAACGGATGTTCCTTTTTTCATGTGGTTCTCCCTCTGTTCTGCCGCTTCAATCGTCCGCTTTTCCGGCGCTGTCGGCGTTGCCTGCAACAGCATTGTCCGCCGCTTTCGTTTCCGCCTCGGCGTCTGCCGGGGATGCGGCTTCGGCGTCCGGCGCGGGCAGGCCGGGGGCGTCGGCGGGGTTCGCCGCGGGAGCCGCCAGCGCGTCTGCCAGAGAAGTATCTGTCATGAAGGTATCGCAGTTGTAGAGATAGAGCACGTCGGTGACGCCGTGCTGTGTGATCAGAGGCGCGGCGCTGTCGTAATAATAGCGGGGATCCACCATCACGATCTCGTCAAAGCAGGGATAAAGGAACTGGATCATGCAGTTGGCGTAGGAATCCTTAAAGAGCAGCAGCCGCCGCCCTGTACCGGCGGTGGTATTGATATCCACCCGCCCGTAGTTGCCGCCGAAAAACACGGTGTAGTGATCCTTGGCGTCCAGCGCCTCTTTTTTATACATCGACGGGGCTTTTTCCTGCGTGTCGAGATAGGTCACGTTATATTCCGTTTCGGTGTGCGGCACGTAGATATCCACGGTGTCGAGCGTTTTAAAACGGCCGCTTTTCGAGGCAAGCGTGCCCGAAAAGGTGGTGGACACGGGATAAACGTCGTAGTCCTCCGCGGGGGTGATCTCCATCTTCGCCGCCATCTCCTCAAAGGCGTATCTCGCCCCGAGGCTGGTCCAGTGATGGTCCGTACGGTAGAAAACATACTCGTCCTTGTGCGCCAGCAGCGCCTCGGTCACGTCTAAAAACGTTGCGGAGGGCACGCCTTCGGCAACCGTCTGCATCTGCGCCGCCTGATCGGGCACAGGCGCAAAGGCCGGCAATTTGTCTTTCAGCACGGTCACGGCGTTTGGGATGATCGCAACGTAGGTTCTTACGTCGGGATTCGCCGAGGCAAAGGCTTCCATTGCCGACAGATTCTTATTCAGCGCCGCCTCGTTGGGGCGCGAGGGGATCAGGAACAGCGTCTTTTTTTTGCCGATATACACGCCGCCGTTCTCTTTCTGCCCCAGCAGCCGCCGGAATCTCAGATTCATCTGGATCCAGAAATCCCGCCCTGTAAACTGATCGGCGAAAAAGCTTTCGGTATCCCTTGCGGCGGAGCCGTCCGCCAGACCCGCCCACGAAACCGCGGGAAACTGCGCCAGCTTCCGGTTCTCTTTTTCGGAGAAATCCTTTTTCGGCAGCAGGAGCGTGAGCGCAGTGAATACCGTTGCAAAGCACAGCACCATGGCGGTGACCCAGAGGCCGGGCCGCCGGCTGTTTTCGAGCCATTCCTGCATGGCGGGCGATTTCGTGAGCCGTGAAACGCCGCGCAGGATTTTTTTTGCAGAAAAACCTTTTTTATTCATAACGGAAGGGAGCGCCTCCTTTGAGGTGTATTGCAAGATCGCGCCGGATCAGAACTGCGCGTAGAGGAAAGACGAATAGGTATCGCTGACCATGCCCGCGACACAGAGGATAAAGAGCAGGGCGAACACTGCGGCTCCCGCCACATAAAACCACCGATAGCCGCGTTTTTTCAGATTCACCGCCAGATTCCGCACAACGGGCGTGCAGCCGACGATGCAGATAAGGAACAGGATCCAGTTGCCGCCCAGATAATAAAGCGCTGTGGAATCAATGAACCGCGTGACGCGGAACATGCTCCCGAGGAAACCGACGGCGGAACCGAGCCCCGGCGAGAAGAAAAAGACCCAGCCGAACGTCACCAGCAGGAAGGAAACCACCCTTCGCACCGCCGTCGGAAGCTTTTCGATCACGCCCGCGAAAACGAATTTTTCGAGAATCAGGATCAGGCCGTGATACAAACCCCAGACCAAAAAGGTCCAATTGGCGCCGTGCCAGACGCCGGTGAGCAGCCAGACCACCAAAAGATTGCGGACGGTTTTGCCGTCCCCCTCCCGGCTGCCGCCCAGAGGGATATATACATAGTCGCGGAACCATGCGCCCAGCGACGCGTGCCAGCGCCGCCAGAACACCGAAACCGAGTCGGAGCAGTAGGGATACTGGAAATTCTGCGGCAGATGAAAACCAAAGACCCTGCCGAGCCCCACCGCCATATCTGAGTAACCGCTGAAATCAAAGTAGAGCATGAAGGTGTAGGACAGCGCGCCGATCCACGCCGTGACCATCGAAAGCTCCGCCGTGGGCAGATCGGAAACGGCGGTAAACGCCAGCCCCAGCGTATTTGCCAGCAACACCTTTTTTGCCAGCCCCACGACGAAGACCCTGAGCCCGCTTTCCAATCGGTCCTTCGTCACCGACAGCGCCTCCATCTGCGGCATCATATCTTTATACTGGATAATGGGGCCGGACGAAAGCTTGGGGAAAAAGGAGACGAACAGGGCAAAATCCAACGGATTTTTCGGAGCGGGCGCATTGTCGCGATACACGTCGAAGAGGGCGGAGAGCACCGAGAAGGTAAAAAACGAGATTCCCACCGGCGCGGCCATGGTATTTTTTGCGATATTGGCGTGCAGCAGCGCGCCCACGTTTTCCGCCGCAAAATTATAATATTTGAAGAAGCCCAGCATCAACAGATCCACGACCACCGACGCGATGAGCACGTTTCTGGCTTTTTTTGCCTGCCGCCGCTTTTTCAGATAAGCGATCTCACACGCGGAGGCATAGTTGAACGCCACGCTCAGAAAGATCAGCAACAGGTCGCCGGGGTTGCCCCAGGCGATAAACACCGCGCTCAGAATCAGCAGGGTCAGCTTTTTGAAGCGCCCCGGGACCACGGCGAACAGCAGGACGCTCACCGGCAAAAAGATAAAGGGGAATAAAAGCTGATTAAACGCCATATCCGTTTCCCCCTTTCTTACAGCGCCGAACGGAACGCCGCCGCTGCAGCTTCCGAATTTGCGCTCACAACAAACAGAAAGAAATTGCCCCTGGGCTCGATCACCGCGTGATCGGAAAGCAGCGCGAACTGTTCCGCGCCGTAACCGTCAAACGCGGTTTTCTGGGTCTGCAGCCGGGC
>CACZOP010000246.1 GCA_902782845.1 Oscillospiraceae bacterium
CTGCCGCTGTACGACCGTTATCCGCTGGACCGGGATTCCGCCGGCGGCGGGGTGGAAGGGCATATCAATTCGGCGGAGCATGGCTGGGCGCTTTCCTCCGACGTCGGCTGCGCTTTCATGTGTGTGGACGGGACGGCCCGATATTACGCGCTGACCGGCGACGAGCGCGCCCGCGGTTTTCTGGAAAAAACCATCGACGCGTTCCTGAACGCCGACATGGTGGCGCGGGGCTTCCAGACGCACACGTCGCTCACCTGCCTGCGGGGGATGCTGTCGTTTTACGAAACCACCCGCGAAGAAAAGTATCTGCGGGCGGTGCGGCGGGAATTCGACCGCTATCTGCGGCACGGTATGACCCTGACCTACGAAAACTTCAACTGGTTCGGCAGGGAGAACACGTGGACGGAACCCTGCGCGGTAACGGACAGCCTGCTGCTCTCGGTTTCCCTTTATCGCATCACCGGGGAGGACCGCTACCGCGTTTCAGCGCGGCGCATCTGGGCAAACGGTCTGCAGTTCTGCCAGCGGGACAACGGCGGCGCAGGCACCGACAAATGCGTCACGCCCACGCAGCCGATCCTGCGGATCAGCGGATATGAAGCGTCCCAGTGCTGCACCATGCGCTACGCGGAGGCGCTGCTTTGCTTTCACCGGAACCGGGAGCTGTTCGGTTACGATCCCTTCGCGCCGGTCGTGACAGAGCCGGACGGAAGGCGGTATGCCGACGACCGCCTGATCGTATTGTATGAGGGGGAAGAAAGGCCGGTCTTTTCGTGCAATACCGTTCCGGCGGACAAGCTCGAAGCGCTGCGGCTTACGGTGCTGTACTGACACCGGCGAACAGCCGCCTTCTTCCGCGCGGCAGAACAAAAACAGGTCTTTCGGATTTCCGACGACGTTATGGATCATAAGAGGAACAAAAACCCATGAAACAGATTTTTGACAACACGTGGGCGGCGCTTGACGTGGGCGTACGGATCTTTCTGCTTGCGGGAGAAGAAAGCGCGCTGGTGATCGACACCGGCATGAACGGGCTGGATATTCCCGGAATGGTCACGGCGCATACCGACCTGCCGTATCGGCTCCTGAATACGCACGCAGACCCGGATCACATCGGATCGAACGCGCAGTTTGCGTCGTTTTATATGCACCCCTCCGAGGCGGCGTTTTACCACAATACGCAGCACGGACGGGGCAGCGTCGTTCCGGTATTCGACGGCGACGTGATCGACCTCGGCGGCAGGCCGCTGGAGATCATCCATCTGCCGGGGCATACGCCGGGAAGCATCACCGTGCTGGATCGGAAAAACCGTTGCCTGATCGGCGGCGATCCGATCCAGGAGGAAGGGACCATTTTCATGCAGGGGCCGCAAAGGGACATGGAGGCGTATATCGCGAGCCTCAGACGCCTGCTGCAGCGGGACGATTTTGACGTGATCTATCCGTCCCACGCAAAAGAAAAGGTCAGCCGCAGCGTGATCCCGCCGCTGATCGACGGCGCGCAAAGGATCCTGGCCGGCGCCGTGCAGGGCACGCCGGCGGAGCTTTTCGGCGAAGCGATCCGGGTCTGCGATGTCGGCGTTTCGCGCTTCCTGTGCGACCCTCTGAAATAAACAATACAAAAACACCTGATAAAAACTACCGCCGGCGCACAGCCTGAACGTAACGTTTTTATCGGGTGTTTGATTGTAACGCCCTGCGCGGCGGCGCAGAGCGTTTTCTTATGGTTCCTCGCTTTTTTCCAAAAGCATTTTCACGTGTGGGATCCCGTCTGAAAGGAATTCGCCTGAGATCTGCCGGAACCCCTGCCGTTCGTAAAAACCGCGGGCATAGGACTGCGCTTCCAGATAAACTGCGGTTTCGCCGAACAGCTCCCGCGCCAGCCGGATTCCTTCTTTCAGGATCCGGCTCCCGTATCCGCAGCGTCTTTTTGCGGCGATCACGCGGCCGATGGCGCAGTGTTCGCTTTCAACGCCTTTTTCAAGGATACGCAGATAGGCTTCTATTCCGTTTTCGTCCTCCAGCCACACGTGGACGGCAGCCTGATCCAGATCGTCCGTTTCCATATAGGCGCATTGCTGTTCCACCACAAAAACGGAAACACGCAGCCGGAGGATATCGTAGAGCTCGTTCACGGTCAGCTCATGGAACCGTTTTACCCGCAGTTCCATATCAGTCGGCTGCGGCCCGGGTCTGCAGTTCGCTGTACCGGAGATCCAGTTCGCTGAATTTCGCGTAGTTCTCCGCCTGCGAAAGGCGTTTTTTTGCCTCGTGGAACACCTTTGTGCTTTCCATATAGCGCTGATATTCCCCGTGCAGGTTCCTGATCTCTTTCGAAACCCTGTTGAGCCCCGCGGAGACCGCTTTGATTTCCTCTTTGCTTCCTTCTTCCTTCAGCAGCGCCGCCTTTTTCTCGGTCAGCGATTTTTCCTCCTTATACAACCGGTCCAGCGTTTCCTCTTCAAACGCCGGAATGCCGTCCGGGAAGTATTTCGCGGCCGCTTTTTTGCAGCGCAGCGCCAGCTTTGCGTCGGCGATCGCCTCCTTGCGGATCCGCCGGTTTTCTTTGGTGTCGTCCGGCAGCGCTTTTGCCAAATTCAGCTGCTCCCCTGTCATCGAGGGGATGCCCGCGATCCCCATGTCCGCGATCCCCTGCGCCCAGCGGAGCTTTGCCTGTTCGCCCGGGGAGGAAAAGCGTTCCAGCTCCTCCAGCACGGCTTCGGAGATCTCATAGTCCTCGGTCTCTTCCACGGCTTTTCTGATCTCCGCCTTCGGCGCTTTGTTTTTCTTCAGCGTCGCCGCGTCCGGCTTCCCTTCCGCCAGCCGCTTTTTCGCGCTTCGGATAATCTCCATCGCGCTTTTCATGTCCTCATCGGTCAGCACGCCGTTGCCGTAATCCTCAAACATGGCGCGGATCTGCAGGATCTTTATGATCGCCTTCTGCTTTGTCTCGGTAAGATCGTAGAAGAAAAACGGCACCACGTTCAGCGCGGCGCCCACCGCCGAAAGGATCACCAACACGCCCACCAGCCGGTAGAGGGTGGGCAGGTCGTAGAGGACGTCGTACATATTCTCATAGCCGTTTCCGGCGTAAATGCCGTATTTTTCATACACGGCGGGCAGAACGGAGCTGGTCGCCATGGTCACGAACGATCCGATCATCGCCACAGCTCCGAACATGCCGTCGATCCGTTCGCCGCTTTTATACTGCTGATAATCGCGGATGTCCGCCTGAATGGCGGGGTTCAGCACCAGAATGAAGGAATCGGCCACGGAGTTGAAATACATGCACATCAGCACCGTCCAGATGGAGCCCGTTAACGGATATACCAAAGCGAGGAAAACCACGTTCACCAGATTGGTAACGATGAGCACCTTTTTCTTGCCCCACTTTTTTACGGCAAGCGGGGCGAGGACCATGCCCCAGGTGTAGGCGGTCCCCCGGATCAGCGTGATCAGCGAATATTGCTCCGGCGTACACAGATGCGCGTAATTATAAAGCCACTGCAGAACCATGTAGGTGCAGGTTTCGAGGAACCCCAACCAGCCTGCCAGAGAGATGATCCAGAAGTACTTGTTTTTCGCCACCTCCCGCAGGGCGTCCGAAAACCTGATTTTCATGGGATGCGTTTTCGCGATCACGATTTTTTCTTCGGTGCGCGCGTAAACGAGAATGATGAGCGCAACGCCCGTGACCGCGACAAACGGATAGAGCCACTGATACACTCTTAAATCATACATATTGCCGTTAGCCACCTTGCCCGCGATCAGCGGCGTGACAAAGTTGGTGATGGTGGGCGACAGAGAATAGATCAGGCTCTTGATCGCCGTTACGTTGGTTCTTTCCTGAGAGTTCGGTGAAAGCACGTGGATCAGGTTTTCATAGGCGTCGTAGAAGAAATTGTAGAAAAACTGCAACCCGAAATTGTAGATGAAAATGAGAACGCAGCGCCAGATATAGCCGATCTTCACATACGGCGTAAACACAAACAGAACGGAAATGGCGATGGTGGGGATCCCCATCCGGAGCAGATACGGGCGGTATTTGCCTTCCCTGTATTTTACGTTGTCCACCATGTTCGCCCTTACCATCGTCAGGGGGATGTTTGTGATCACCGAGATCAGGTACATCACGTACATGTGCATGGGCTGGATCCCGATGGTGTTGCCGATAATGACGTTGGTGGTGGAAAGCAGAAGCGCCTGCGCCATCGTAAAAACGGAATACGCGCCGAATCCCCCCACGGAATACGCCATGACCTCCCGGAAGGACATGTATTTTCCCTCCGGCGGCGTTCTCCAGTGTGTTTTTACGTCTTTGAGTATGCCGACGCCTTTCTGCAGTAGTTTCATTTTCATTCCCCCCGATTGTAACCGGTCTGCGCTGACTATCTGTGAAACCGTATGTCTGCCCGGAATTGCCGCCCCGAAAACAGGAAACCGTCCTCCGCGGACATATTCTACCATGCAAAGGATACGGCCGTCAAGCGTCGTCTTTCACGGTAAAGCCGTGCTCGTCTTCCGCCGGAGCGATCGTTTTCACCCGCATATGATCAATGTGCACGTAGGTCCCGCGTTCAACGGCGGCGATCACACCGTCGATCTGCGCTTCCGTGCCCTGCAGCTCCATGGATACGGAGCCGTCGGGATTATTGCGGACCCAACCGGTGGCGCCGAGCGCGTTTGCGGCGTTTTTTGCCCGCCAGCGAAAACCCACCCCCTGTACCCAGCCGGTAAAACAGAAGGCTTTTCTGATCGTTCCATACGCCATCCGGTCGTCACGTCCCCCTCCCCAAAAAATTACCGCGGGCGCGGCGGCAGTGTTTTCTCTTCCGCCGTATCCGCCCCCGCCGGACCGGGAATTGTCCGGTGTTGGTTATTATAGCACAGTTTCGATGAAAACGGAACGACCTTTATGTTATTTTTTTATTATTGAAAAAACAATTCCCGCCCCGCCTCATCCATGGCCTGCAGCCCGAACATCAAACAAGAACCGGTTTTTTCAACATTTTTTATTTTTCTTCATTTTCCTCTTGATTCTTCCGCAAAAATGCTGTATAATACACACTACAGTCCGAGCGGAACGAAGATTTCCCTTCCCCGCAGTTCGAATGCTGGTGTGGCTCAATGGCAGAGCAGCTCATTCGTAATGAGCAGGTTGTCAGTTCGATTCTGACCACCAGCTCCACCCCGCAATC
>CACZOP010000247.1 GCA_902782845.1 Oscillospiraceae bacterium
CGTGGCCGACGCCGTTGTTCAGGTTGGTAAGAAAGAAGCCAAGGGCTTTGCCGAGATGATCAAAGAGTTCTTCCAGAAACTCTTTGCAAGCTTTGCAAACCTCTTCAAGTTCAAGAAATAATTGAACCTTGACCCCGGGCGGTCGGCATAAGCCGGCCGCCTTTTTTCATATGCGGCGTAGATTCCATTTCATCACACAACCGCGTGTTTTTCTATTGATTCTTTCGCCGGGAGATGATAGAATAGGTATTGTATTTTATTGTATTATATTATATATAATAATCCAAAAAAGGAAAAGAAACGGAAAAACAGTATGACCGAGAGATTATATGAACAAAACGCCTATTGCCGTTCGTTTGAGGCGACGGTGGCTGCGGTGGAAAAAGAAAACGGCCGTTATATCGTGACGCTGGACAAAAGCGCCTTCTTCCCCGAGGGCGGCGGCCAGCCCGGGGATAGGGGAACCATCGGTGGCTGCGCGGTGTCTGATACGCAGATGAACGCCGGGGGAGAGATCCTGCATTATATGAAGAAAGAGCCGGATTTTGCGGCGGGGGAAAAGGTGTCCTGTGCGCTCGACTGGACGCTGCGGTTTGCGCGGATGCAGGCGCACACCGGCGAGCATATCGTTTCGGGCCTTGCCCACCGTCTGACGGGGGCGGAGAACGTGGGCTTCCACATGGACGGCACGCTGATGACCGTGGATTTCGACCTGCCGCTGTCGAAAGAGACGCTGGACGAGATCGAGCGGCAGGCCAACGAGCGCGTATATGAAAACGCGGCGGTCCGGGCTTTTTTCCCTTCTCCGACGGAGGCGGAAAAACTTGTTTACCGCAGCAAGCTGGAATTTGTGGAACGTCTGCGCCTGGTGGAGATCGAAGGGGTCGACCTGTGCGCCTGCTGTGCGCCCCACGTAAAACGCACCGGGGAAATCGGCCTGATCAAGATCCTCACGGCGGTGAGCCACCGGGGCGGCGTGCGGATCACGCTGCTCTGCGGCAGAAGCGCCTATGAGGACTATGCGGTAAAATACAAAAACACGCTGTATTGCGCGGATCTGCTCAAAGAGAAGCACAACGAGCTGCCCCGGGCGCTGGACGCCCTGCTGGAAAAGGAGGGAGCGCTGCGGCTGAAGCTGGCGGCGGCCTCAAAAAAATACACGGATCAGGTGATTTCTTCGGCGCCCCGTTGCGCCGGACACGGTGCGGTGTTTGTGGAGGAAGCCACAAACGAGGAGCTGTGCCGGATCGCCGAAGCGTGCAAAACAAGATGCGGCGGGATCTCGGCGTGTTTTGGCGGGGACGATTGTAAAGGTTATTGCTTTGCAATGTCGCTGCCGGATGAAAAGTATCTTCCCTTTACAAAAACGATCCTGGAAGCTCTGCGGGGCAGAGGCGGCGGCAAGGGCTGTTTTTTGCAGGGGAAATGCGCCGCGGGCAGAGCGGAGATCGAAGCGTTTTTTGCCGGGTTCGCGATGCTGTGAGCCGGCGCTTAAACGAAAAAAATCAGACTGTGTATGCTTCCGGGCGCAACCGGAAAAGAGGACGTAAACATGAGAATGAGAAAAAAGAAGCATCTGAACGAGCGGCTGGCGGCCTGCGGCAGGTATTGGATCGACACCCCCACCGTGGATACGGACTACCGGGAGGCGATCAGACAAAAGGACTATCTGGATCTGACCGCTTTGTTCGGCGCGGAGCGGCCGCTGCATCTGGAGATCGGCTGCGGCAAAGGGCAGTTTGTCTGCGAGGCGGCGCAGCGGCGGCCGGACCTGAATTTCCTCGCCGTGGAGGTCAACAAAAACGTGTTGGCGCTGGCCACCGAAAAGGCGCGGGAAATGGGGCTTAATAACGTGATCTTCCTGCGCTGCGGCGCGGAGGTGCTGCAGAAATATCTGCGGCCTGCCTCGGTGGAGCGCATCTACCTGAACTTTTCCTGTCCCTATCCGAAAACCACCTACGCCAATCGCAGGCTCACGAACATCCGCTTTCTGGAAATCTACCGGGATCTGCTGGTCCCGGGCGGAGAGATCCACCAGAAGACGGACAACATGCACTTTTTTGAGTATTCCATCGAGCA
>CACZOP010000248.1 GCA_902782845.1 Oscillospiraceae bacterium
TATCTGCCGCCTTCAACGGAAGAAAGCGTGGAGCTGTGCGCGGACCTGCTGCGGGCGTTCACGGCGGCCGGGATCCGTGTGATCCGGCTGGGGCTCCATTCCGGCGGCGACGTGGAAAACAACAGGATCGCGGGCGTTTATCACCCGGCGTTTCGGGAGCTGTGCGAGAGCAGGATCTACCGGCAGACGCTGGAAAAGCTGCTTCGCGGGTTGCCGAAGGGTCAGGTGACCGCCGTTGTGGCGCGGGGACACGCCTCAAAGGCGGCGGGGCACAAAGGAGAAAACAGGCGGTATTTCGCGTCTCTCGGCTACCGCATAAAAATCACAGAGGCGGACGACCGTCCGGCCTACGAACCGCTGGTAACGGCGGAATAAGAACGGCAAAAAACCGAATCGACAACGAAAAGGAAACAGCATACATGTATTTAAAAGCGTTGGAAATGCAGGGGTTTAAATCGTTCCCCGACAAAACCGTGCTCAACTTTGAAACCGGGATCACGGGCGTTGTGGGACCGAACGGCTCCGGCAAAAGCAACATCGCGGACGCGGTGCGCTGGGTGTTGGGCGAGCAGTCCACAAAATCCCTGCGGGGCGCAAAAATGGAAGACGTGATCTTCAGCGGGACGAAAGACCGCCGCGCCGTGGGCTTTGCGGAGGTCACGCTGCGTCTGGATAATTCCGACGGCGCGCTGCACAATCCCGAAAAAGAGGTCAGCGTCACCCGCCGCTACTACCGTTCCGGCGACAGCGCCTATATCATCAACGGCAAGACCGTGCGCCTCAGGGACGTGAACGAGCTCTTTATGGATACCGGTCTCGGCCGGGACGGCTACTCCATGGTGGGGCAGGGCAAGATCGAAGAGCTGGTTTCGGCAAAGAGCGAAAACCGCCGCGATATGTTCGAGGAGGCGGCGGGTATCTCCCACTACCGCTACCGCCGCGCGGACGCGGTGAAACGGCTGAACCAGACGGAAGAAAACCTGGTCCGGCTCAGGGATATCGTGTCGGAGCTGGAGTCCCGCGTGGGGCCCCTCGAAAAACAGAGCCGCAAGGCGCAGCAGTTTCTGGTATACGCCGCCGAGCGCAAGGAGCTGGAGATCGGCCTCTGGCTCAACACGCTGGAGCGGTCCGCCGCCCAGATCAGGGAGCAGATCACGAAGATCGGGATCGCCGAAGCCCAGTACGACGCCGTGGAGCGGGAACTGACCGCGCTTTCGGAAGCCATCGACGGCGCGGCGGAGGAAACCCGGGAAATCAACGTGCGCATCGAAGCCATCCACCGGGAAAACAGCGCCGTTGAAGAAGAGGCGGCGGCGCTGGAGCGGGAGGCCGCGGTATATGAAACCTCCGTTTCGCATAATCTCGAGGCGGCGGAGGAACTGCGGGAACGCATCCGCGGGCAGGAAACCGACGAAAACGCCCTGAAGGAAGAACAGGCGGCGCTGGAGGAACAGATCGCCGAATTGGAAAAATCCTCTGCCGAAGCGGCGGCGGAAGCCGAAAAGCTCACGGCGAAGCTCGGGAACCTGCGCAGCGAGGACGAAGCCTATTCCGACGAATACAACGCCGTGAACGAGGCGCTTTCGGCTCTGACGCTGAAAATCTCGCAAACGCAGATCATGCAAAGCGCCGGCAGCTCCTCCGCGGAGGAGATCCGTTCCCGTCTGCGGGAGGCTGCCGACAGGGAAGCGCAGCTGGCCGAAGAAAAGGCGGCGCTCAAAAAGCAGGAAGAAAAAGAAGCCGGCGCCGTTGCCGGGGCGGAAGAGGCCTTGACCTCCATGCAGAACGCCGCGGCGGGCTTCCAACTCAGGCTGCGCCGGGCGGAGGAAAAAACGCAGGCGGCCAAGGACGCATACGAGGATAAAAAGCTGGCGTTTCTGCAGAACCAGTCGCGCCTGAAATTCCTTGAAGACACCGAAAAGAACATGGAGGGCTACGGCGGCAGCGTCAAAGCGGTGATGCGGGAGCACGCCCGCGGGACCCTCACCGGCATCCGGGGCACCCTTTTCCAGCTCATCAGCGTGCCGGAAGCCTATCAGACAGCCATCGAAACGGCGCTGGGCGGCGCCATTCAGGATATCGTCACCGAAACCGAAAACGACGCGAAGCGGGCGATCCGGATGCTCAAAGAGAAAAACGCGGGCCGCGCCACCTTTTTGCCCATGACCGCAATCAAAGGCAGAACGCTGGAGGAGCGGGGGCTGGACGATATGTTCGGTTTTGTGAACGTCGCCAGCGATCTGGTGAAAACCGAGGCGCAGTACGGCGAGATCGTGCGCTCCCTGTTGGGGCGGATCGCGGTCTGCGAGGATCTCGACTGCGCCGTCACCATCGCGAAAAAATATAACTACCGCTTCAAGATCGTCACGCTCGACGGTCAGGTCATCAACGCCGGCGGTTCCATGACCGGCGGCTCAAGGCTGAACAACGCCGGCTTCCTCGCCCGGCGCACCGAGATCGAAAAGCTGCAGAAAACGCTGGATAAGCAGCACGACGAGATCGACGCGGCGTTCACCGTGTATAAAGAGGCGGTGGCGCGGCTTTCCAAAGAAAAAGCGGACGGCGAGGGCACGCAGGCCGAGATCGTCAGGTGTACCGAAGAAAAGGGCGAACGGACGCAGGCGCTTTCGCTTACCCGGTCGGCGCTTTCGCAGAACGAAGCGGCGGCAAAGGCGCTCGCGGCCGAAACGGCCGAAAGCCGGCAGCGGCTGGAATACTATGAAGAGAACGTGCGCCTTGCCGAGGCGGAGCTCAAAAAACTGGACGCGGAAAAGGCGGAACGGGAAGAGACCCTTTCGCGCCTCACCGGCGGGCGGGACGACCTGCTTTCGCGCCGGGAGGCCATCAACGCCGAGATCGCCGAGAACAATCTGCGGGCGCTGTCGTTCATGAAAGAGGAGCAGGCGAAAAAAGACCAGATCGCCGCGCTTCAGCGGCGGGCAGCCGAAACGCGCGAGCGCGCCGGGCAGCTGGAAATGCAGCTCAAAGAAACCGAAGAGAAAAACCGGACGCTCGCCGAAAACGCCGAAAAGACCCGCGCCGAAGCCGAACAGCTGCGGGAGCGGATCGGGCAGAACCTGCAGTCCGCGCAAACGCTGGTGGAAAAGCGCGAGGCGGCGGAGCAAAAGAGCGTACAGGCCCGTGAAGAGGAAAAACAGAAAAACGACGAGCGCGAAAAGCTGAGCATGGAGCTGGTGCGGCTGGAGGAGCGGAAGAACGCCCTGCAGCACGAGCAGGAGACCACCGAGAAAAAGCTCTTCGACGAGTATTCCCTTACAAAACGCGAGGCGGCGGAGATCGCGCCCGAGATCGAATCCATCCCGAAAGCACAGAAGCGGCTCACGGAGCTGCGGGGGCAGATCAAGGCGCTCGGCAACGTGAACGTGGCGGCCATCGACGAATATAAAGAGGTCTCGTCCCGCTACGAATTCCTGTCCGGGCAGGTCTCGGACGTGGAAAAATCCAAACGGGAGCTCACGCGGATGATCGAGGAGCTCACCGGCGAAATGGCGGAGCGTTTCCGCGACCGGTTTGCCGCCATCAGCAATTATTTCCGCGAGACCTTCACCGAGCTCTTCGGCGGCGGCACGGCGGAGCTGATCTTAGAGGATGAAAACGATATCCTCGAATGCGGCATCGACATCAAGGCGCAGCCGCCCGGCAAAAACGTCAAGAGCCTGTCGCTGCTTTCGGGCGGCGAAAAGGGGCTCATCGGCATCGCGCTGCTCTTCGCCATCCTAAAGGTCCGGCCCGCGCCCTTCTGCATCTTCGACGAGGTGGAGGCGGCGCTGGACGACGTGAACGTGAACCGCTACGCCCAATACGTGCGGATGATGACCGAGAACACGCAGTTTATCCTCATCACCCACCGCCGGGGCACCATGGAGGAGGCGGACATGCTCTACGGCGTGACCATGCAGGAGCACGGCGTATCAAAGCTGCTGGAGCTGAAAACCGCCGAAATGGCGCGGCAGCTCAAGCTGGAAGAATAATGCAAACCGGATATCGGCAATATCTTTGGGGAGGTAAATACATTGGGAATTTTCAGTAAAATCAACTTCGGTCTGTCAAAGACCCGGAACAAAATGTCGGGCGCCATCGACGATATGCTCGATTCCTTCGATTCCTTCGAGGACGATCTTTACATGGAGCTGGAGGAGATCCTCGTCATGGGGGACGTTGGCGTCACCACCGCCGTGCAGGTGGTGGAGGAGCTCAAAAACCGCGTAAAGAGCGAAAAGATCAAAAAGCCGTCCGAGGTGAAAAAGGAGCTGCAGAGCATCATCGCCGACCTGCTCTACGGCGGCGAGGATATGGGGCTCATCACCATTCCGTCGGTGATCCTTGTCATCGGCGTCAACGGCGCGGGCAAAACCACCACCATCGGCAAAATGGCGGCCATGTATAAGGCGCAGGGCAAAAAGGTGATTCTCGGCGCGGCGGATACCTTCCGGGCGGCTGCCATCGACCAGCTGGACGTCTGGGCCCAGCGCGCGGGGGTGGACATCATCAAGCACAAAGAGGGCGCCGATCCCGCGGCGGTGATCTTCGATACCATTCAGGCCGGGATCGCCCGTAACTGCGACATCATCATCTGCGATACCGCCGGGCGGCTCCACAACAAAAAGAACCTGATGGAGGAGCTGGGCAAGATTTACCGGGTGATGGATAAAGAACTGCCTTATGCCGACCGCGAAGTGCTGCTGGTGCTGGACGCCACCACCGGCCAGAACGCGGTGAACCAGGCGCGGGAATTCGCCTCGGTGGCGGAGATCACCGGCATCGTGCTCACAAAGCTCGACGGCACAGCCCGGGGCGGCGTGGTGCTCTCCATCAAAAACGAACTGAAGATCCCGGTGAAATTCATCGGCGTGGGCGAAAAGATCGACGATCTGCAGCCCTTTGACCCGGCGGCGTTTGCAAAGAGCCTGTTTGAAGAAGCGAAAGGCACGGAGGATGACAATGAAAACTCACTCGAAGAACTCATCAACAGCGAAGAATACAAAAACTACGTCCCCGAAGAAGCAGAAATGGATGAAGAGAGCCGGGAAGCTCGAGAAGCTATTGAAGAACTATTTACAGGACTTGCTGCGCAAGCAGGTGTCCGAATGGAAGAGCCAGCTGACGAGGGACAAGCGGACGGCGACGCTCACGAAGCGGGAGAAGAAGGCGCTGTCGCAGAAGCATCCGGAGCCGATACACCTGCCCCGGCGCAGGAAACCGGAAGCGGATATGAAAACGCTCCGGAAGGTGCAGCGGATACGGACGGGCGTGAACAAAGCGCAGCGGTTCAAGCGTCGGTGGACGACATAATCGCGTCCATGCTGGCGGCACAGCCCGCCGCGCCTGCCGTTGACAAAGA
>CACZOP010000249.1 GCA_902782845.1 Oscillospiraceae bacterium
CAATATTGATCATCATGTTATTTCGCAGAAGCAGCATCAGCGCCGTAAAAACGACGCAGGGCAAAGCCGCCCACAGACAAAGGCGTTTGTACCTTTCGCATTTTGCCTTCGCGTACTGACCGCCCAACACAAACAGAAACGCAAAAAACAAAATCAAGGATCCGATCAGGAACAGCACCTTCGGCCAAATCCTGATTTCATCTTCCCGCATGAATTCCAGTCCGTTGGTGATATTATTCATAGAAAAAATGATGAATATATGCAGCAGCATATATCCCAGACCGTTTGTTTCTTTCTCCCTGTCGACAATATGGTCGTAGAACACGCCGTAACTGAGGAACAGCCCTACCACGATCAGGAACGCCATCAGTGCGAAATAGGTGTTCCGCCACGAAAAAGCGCCCTCAAAATAGGAAGCGATCCCGATGATCATTTCTCCGAAGGTAAACACAACGTACAGCATGGCGCGTTCGGACAGATGCGGAAAATCCACCGCGCCCGTGTTGCTGCGCCGTCCGAAAAGAAGCATGACGACCATACCGAATATGATCGCCGCCAGAGAAAGCCATACGGTTCCCGTCTTCTGATAGACCGGGATACCCAGCGCAACGATTGCCGCCTCCGCCAGCAGGATCACCGCCATTCGTATCCTGTGTTTTCTGCCCTGATCTTCCGCCTTATGCCGGTAAAACTCAAAAAGATATTGCAGCCCGATGTTGACAAGAATCAACGCCCACGCGACGTGATACTGGGTGTGAAACCGCTGCCAGTCGCTCCGCGTTCCTTCGCCGATGAAGTACAGAAGGAACATATTGACAAAAAGGAATACGTGTTCCCGCAGACTGTGCCTGCCGTAGATGTTGATATAATATGTCGTGTAGTTCCAGATCTGTATGACGGCGAGCGTCGTCATCACATAGGCGAAGAAAGCGGGCAGCGCCACAAAGCCGTCCGCAAAATCGTGCAGCAACAGATTGTTTCGTCCGATGATATACACAAAGATCAGATCGTATATCAGTTCGATATACTCGACCTTCTTTTCTTTTTTCTCAAGAATCGTCTTCAGCATTGCTTATTTCCCAAAAATCATCCGCGGAAGGATTTCTTCCTTTCCCTTTTTCACGATCAGGCGTCCAAGGCTTTTGTCATATTGATTATATCATCCTCAACTGAATTATGCAATTGGCAATCCTTTTTTCCGACAGAAAAAGAGGACTTCCGCAGAAGCGCGCCAGACCGATCGGAGCGAAAAGAAGACGGTTGACATTTTTGCCGGAAGGGTGTATGATGCAATTGCATTATTTACCTACCTATTGCATAGGCAATTAAAAAAACAAAGCTTTCTGAATATTGAACCGGAGGAACAAAAAATGATTCTATCAAACAGAATGAAGCTGATCGATCCCGCGCCGCTGGACGATATGTTTGCTTTCGGTGTGGATCCCACAGTTATTTCTTTGGCCTGCGGAAATCCGGACGCCGCGCTTTTTCCTGCCGAGGCGTTGAAAACGGCGGCGGCAGAAGCGATCGGCGCAGACCCCGTTGCTGCGCTGCAGTACGGAAAAACCAACGGCTATCCGCCGCTGCGGGAACTGATTCGCCGCCGCTTGCTCGAAAAGCAGCACGTTGTGTGCGGGGAAGGAGAACTTCTGGTGACCACCGGCTCACAGCAGGGTCTGGAAATGCTGGCGAAGACCCTGGTGAACGAAGGGGATATGGTGCTTACAGAGGAACCGGCGTTTATCGGTTCTCTCAACGCCTTCCGCAGCGCAGGGGCAACGCTTGCAGGCGTACCCATGGAAAAGGACGGTATGGATCTGTCTGCGCTGGACCGTTTGCTGACGGCGCACCCCGAAACGAAATTCGTTTATACGATCTCCACCTCCAACAACCCCACAGGCATTTCGACGTCCGCTGAAAAAAGGGCGGCGTTTTACAAAATCATCAAAAAACACCGCGTTCTTGTGGCCGAAGACGATCCCTACTGTGAACTGCGCTTTGACGGCAGGATCCTTCCGCCGATCAAAAGCATGGATACCGAAGGGCTCGTCGTCTATTTCGGTTCCTTTTCCAAGATCCTCGCGCCCGGGCTTCGCGTAGGATACGTCTGCGCGGACGAAGCGATTATAAGGCAGCTCGCCACCGCAAAACAGACGGCGGATCTGCAGACGCCGGCGCTTCCGCAGATGATGATCGTGAATTATGCGAAGGAAAACGATCTGGACGCGCATATCGCGCTGCTCCGGCGCTGCTATGCCGAAAAATGCGGCGTGATGCTGGACGCCATCCGACGGTATTTTCCTGCCTGCATAACCGCAACCGAACCGGACGGCGGCCTGTTCCTCTGGTGCGATCTGAACAACGGCGCAGATACGAATGAACTGGTTCGGGAGGCGCTGAACCGGCACGTCGCATTTGTTCCCGGTTATGCGTTTATGACGGATCTCACGAAAAAACAAAGTGCTCTGCGCCTGAATTTCTCCGCGCTGCCCGCGGTACAAATCGAAGAGGGTATTCGCAGGCTCGGCACACTGCTGCGATCATAATTCCGCCTCTGCAGACAAAAGCTCCCGGAACGCGTCGGTTCAGGGAGCTTTGTTTTAGATGGTCTGCCGCCGCGGCAGATTGCAAAAGAGGCAGGATCAGTTCATCTTGATCCCCTCAAGTTCTTCTTCAGTCAGCACGTCTGCGTGCTCGACGGCGGCGTCGATATCAACAGGGATCTCAAAGTCAAGCTTGCCCGGATCTTCAAAATGAAGCCCGCCCGTGTACTCGTTCGGGAACCACCCCGCCTGAGCCAGCTTCGCCCGCTGCTCCAGGGTCTTCATAACATAGAGATGCTGTTTGTTATTGTATCGCCAGAAGGCGTAGGGAATCATCATCAGGAGATGGCCGATCATATCGAAAATCAGCGGGATGGCCAGAATGTTGAATCTGGCCGAGTCGATGAACAGGACCTCCCAGTTAGAGTTGAAGCCGTTGTGCAGCATCATCACCGGAATGATCAGGCCGATCAGCGTTGTCAGCGGGCCCGTAAACCAGCCGTACACGCCCGTGAAGCCCTCAAGGCGCTCGCCGGAAAGGTACATCTGATAATCGCCCAATCGGTTGGACATATCCTGCTGGGCAACCTTTGTGGCTTCCTCTATGAAGCCGCGCAGCCACATCGTCACATATAGGATGATCGCGCACAGGGTCACGCGTTCGCCGCTCAGAAACAAGGTCAGGATACAGATCCCTTCCGCGATCACGGTTGTGAATTGATTAAATTCCTTGAGCGCCCTGTAAGAAAACTTTTTCATCACGATGGGCGCAAGAAAAGTAGGCACGGTGCTTCTTGCCGTATACAGAATGGTAAGAAGGCTGTATTCCAGTCCGCTGAGGCGCAGCGTATAGAGCTTTGCGATCGTGATGATATCCAGCATGCCGTTGCCGAAGGCGTCCAGCAGGTCGGCGATCACGTTGACCCAACGGTATTTATTGCGGGTGACCTCGGAAATGCCGTACCACAGCGAGATGTTCTGCTTCTTTTCCAGCGGCGGCTGGGGGATCCGCTCCTTGACGTTGCGGGCAAAGAGGAGCGTCAGCAGCGCCATGGGCACAAAGCAGGCGGGCAGCACCCAGCGGAAGAAGTTGATATCGTCAAATTCACCCAGCAATGGGATCACCACCACGAACACGGAGTTGAGCAGGTGGGAGATCTTGACGGGGTAGGCCCGGATCCACAGACGTTCCTGCGGATTGGGGCTGGCCATATACGCGGCCGACTGGATCGTGTTGGAGAAATCGAACATGCCGTACAGGCTGAACAGGAGATACGCCAGCCAGAAGCGCTCCTCCACGTTGGGCATGTTGTAGATCGGGAGCCAGCCCAGCAGCACGATGAAGACGCACTTCTGGATCACGTTGGCATAAAGGTTATATTTGTACCGGCCGAACTTCGGCAGCAGCTTTTTGCGGAAGAAAATATTCCGCAGGCCGCCGTAACCGTTGACAAGACACTGCACGCCGAGGATCTTGAAAAAGCTGCTCATGGATACGCCGGGGATCCTGCCGATGAGGGTATAAAGCGTGCTCCCTGCGGGAATGAGTTTTGACGCGTCAAAGAGGATCAGCAGCAGCCCCAGCACCGCGCCGGCGCCGTAGATGCTCACGACCCTGCGCTCGGTCTTTTTTTCCATGGCGTTGAGGTTGTCCGTGACAAGCCACCCGATCAGCGTCCAGAGATAGCCCAGCGGCAACCCGATCAGCCCCACCACGGAAAACGCCACGTAGGGCAGGTTGTAGTGATACATGATCAGGAAACAGGACGCGCCGAAAGAGAGGTAGTTCAGCGGCACCTGTGCGGCGTAGTTGAAGGTCACGCCGCCGAAAATCTGGAGATGCTCCTTATAGGAGACATAATTGCCCTTGGAACGGTCGGGGGTATTCCAGTGCTCCTTTACGTCCGCGATAAACGCTTTCACTTTTCCGTCCGCCATATTACGCCGCCTCCTTTACCTGAGAATAGAGTACGGGCACTTTTACGTATACCACCTTTTTGACCTTTGGGGTCCAGCTGTTGCCCAGGTCCACGTTCGCCCTGACCTCTTCCTTCGAGGCCTCCATGTGGATCTCGGGCGCGGCCGAACCGAAAAACGCGTGATGACCGATTTTGATCACGCTTTTCGGGATAAAGACGTAGTTCAGCGATTTGGAGTAGCTGAAGGCGTCCGAGCCGATCCTTTTCAGGGTCGGGGGCAAGTTGAGCGTTTCCATCTGCTCGCACCGGAAAAAGCCCATGGTTTCAACGTCTGTGATGCCCTCATGAAGGTCGGCGGATTGCAGACGTTCGCAATAGGCGAAGCACATCTCGCCGATGGCGGTCACAGTATCGGGAAAATCCACGGCGAACCGGAATTTCTCCTCCGCCGGCTTTTCATTATGGTCCGCGTCCTCGTCGCTGTAGGCGGCATCGATCTCTTCTTTATGCGCGTCAACATAGGAAAGGAACGCCGCGGCGTCGTCGGCAGTTTTCGGTTCGGGCGCGCCGAGCTCCACCGCCAGCAGCGCGTAGCCGCGCTTTGCGGGGCAAAGTATCGCCTTGACCGGCGCGCCGTTCTCCAATTCATAAAGGACGCCGTCGATAACCCGGTACCGCTCATTGCCATCCTCTACAAAGATTCCGAAGAGGTTCTTGCAGGAATAGAATGACTTGCCGCTGATCTCCTTCACGTCCTTGCCGATCACAATGAACCGGAGATACTCGTTACAGGTGACAGCCCACTGCCGCACCAACGAAACGGGTCTGGACACATCCGGGTTGCCGCCGTTTTCGTCGGTTAGGTATTCGATTCTGAGAACCGTATCCTGTTCCCCTCCGTTGAACTGATACAGCTGGAGCTGCCCGTCGTCGGTTGTTCTATATTCAAACTTATCCTGCGCGAGGGACGTGAAGCTGAAGTACAGAGAGAGCCCGATGAAGCAGAGGATCACGATGACGAAAAGGATCTTCATTTTCGTGTTTTTCGCGCGTTTCATTCCCGCCTCTTTCATCTTCGGGTCGAACATGGGATCATACAGTAGGGTTTTGCCTGTAAAATCGGTTTTGTTTTCTTCCATAAGCCGCTTCCTTTCTGCTGAGTAGGCTACCTGCCCGCACCGGGGAAAACCGTTCCGGATCCGCGCATGCAGCACGTTCCCGTTGTGTTAATAATAAAATTTCTTTTTCATAGAGCAAACGTCACATAGAGATTCACAGGGAAACAGCCGCTTTTCCGGCATTACGCGCCGAACAGATCCAGCAGGCGGTTCCACAGCAGGGCGAAGAAATTCAGCAGTCCGCCGAACGCGCCTCCGTAGGCCGCGTTGAACCGCACGTTCTCGCTGTTTTTCATCAAATGGAATGCTTTGCGGTAATTCAGCGGACCGATGGTTTTTCCTTTATAGACAAAATTCTCAAAGGAAATGTTGCTGATCTTCGCATCCTTCAGGCCGCTCACGGTGCACTTTTCCCCTGCGTCCAGCACCGTCACATTGCGGAAAACAACGTCCGAGATGCCTTTGCCCGGCGTGTTCTTTTTTTCATAGTTGTCGCGCACGGTCAGGCGGATGGGCTCCCCCTTCGTCACCCGCTCGATGCGGATATCCTCAAAGGTCAGGTCGTGCACGAAGTTGCCGTCGCAGGAATTGACGCCGATGGCGCCCCAGAAATACGAACCGTCCTCATAGTCGTCGAGAATATCGAGATCGGAGAAATGCAGATCGCAGAGCTCGTCGTCTTTGCCGATGCCGCCGATATAAACCGAATGCCCGCAATCGGTAATGAACACGCAGTTTTCCACCTGCCAGTTACGGCAGCCGCCCACCGCATACCAGCAGGTGCCGGAGGCAACGATGCTGTCGTCGTTGGTACGGAAATAACAGTCGCGGATCTCAATATTTTCGGCGGACATCAGATCTATGCCGTCGGAGAAATCGGAGCAGGAGAACAGCTTCACGTTCTCAAACCTCGCGTCCTTCAGGTTCTGCCCGCAGACGGTGTAGGCCGTGGCGTTGCGGAAGACGATCCCCGAAACGGTCAGCCCCGTCACGTCGATGGCCTCGACGCCGGAAATGCGAATGCCGAAAGCCGCCGTGATGGATGCGTCGGTGCCCTCCCAGGTGTTCCAGTCGTAAAGGTCCACCATGCCGCGCCCGCCGATGGTCACGTCGTGGGAGCCCCTGTCGGGCTTGATGCGGGATTTGAGCACCGCGCCGTCCGCCAGCCAGACCGTCTGGCCGCTGTGCACGTACAGGATGGGAACACCGTTCTCCACGGAGATGCGGCTGTCGTTTTCCACCGTGTGCACCCCCGGGCCGAACCAGAGCACGTCGGGATCGTCGGGATCCGGCGCGTCGGTGAGGATATTGTTGACGAACAGCTGCAGGTTGTGCATCACGTCGCCGTCAAACTCCACGGAGAGCTGGCAGGGATGATCCACTTCAAAGCACAGCGTTCCATTTTCCGCCGTACCATTGATCCCGTCCGAGAAAGGGCGGATCTCCGCCGCGGCAAAGGGCTGCTTCGGCGTGACGCGCACCTGCATGGTCCCTTCCAGATCCACGGAGGCGAAGAACGTCTCCGTACAGGTCTTGCGGCCTCTTGTGACCAGCGCGGAATAGACGGGCACGGAAAGCCATTCCCCGCCCGCGCTGACTTCCACCGCGTAGTCGTCCCGCACGTCGAACCC
>CACZOP010000250.1 GCA_902782845.1 Oscillospiraceae bacterium
ATCCCCACCTCCCCCGAAGGGCTTGAAAACGGGACCGTTTACCTCGACTTCACACGATTTGTGACCGAAACGATGTCGAACTCCGCGACCGACGCTGAAATTGCGCGCGCGATCCGGATCTATCAAAGCGGCACATGGCTCTTTGACTATGACGCGGCTAAGCTGAAGGGCACCATCACCATCCCGGCGGATGCGTCGGAATCCGGTGAGGCGGAGGTTGTTGAAATAGAAGCCGAGAACGCCACAGCAATGCTGCCCTTTATCCTGAAGGAAGTCGGCGCAGTCTGGTATCCCGTGGAAAAGTCCACAGAATTCCTTTGGGAAGGCGATTATTATATCGACATGGACGCCTGCACCCCGGAACAGATCAGCTTCCTTGAAGACATTCAGATCTTCTACAATCCCGGCAGCGCCTATATGGAGCTGATGTTTACCCCGGATCATCTGCAGTATACCTATTACCCGCTCAACAAGGACAGCATCGGCTTCCTTGTGCAGGACCTTGAGATCAAGAAGTTCAGCGATCCCTATACCTGGACGCCGATCCCGACCTCCCCCGAAGGCCTTGCCGAGGGCGACTATTATCTGGACTTTTCCTTCGACTGGGCGGCATGGAGCCCCGACGTCCGCGCGGACAGAGTGGAGATGTTCAGCAACGGCACGTGGTACGTGAACCATCAGAACAAACTGCTGCGCGGTTCCTTTACGGTCCCCGCGGACATGAGCGAGACCGGAGAGGCTTATGTGCGGCGGATCCAGCCGAACAGTGACATGTATCTGCAGACGCTGATGCGGGTCGGCAACTGGGTGCAGATCCCCACGTCTCCCGACGGCCTTTCGGGCGGGGATTTCTATATGGACGTTCCCGCGCTTGCCGCTGTGCTCGGCACTTCGGAAGAAAATCTTGACGGCGCGGAATACTACGGAGACGCGGTCTCAGGCGACATTTACATGGCGTTCGCCGGCTATTCCCGCACGTATTTCGGTGATGACGATGCCGTTCTCCACTGCATGACGGAGGTCGTCAACGCGCCGCCTTCCACACAGCCCGAACCCCCTGAAAATCCCGTACAGAAACCGACCCTGTGGAAAAGCGTCGTTTCGTTCTTCCTGAGAGTCCTTGATTTCTTCAAGAAATTATTCAACGCGAAATAAATCCCGGCGTTTCAACTCTTGCCGGAGCGGTTCCCCTGCCGCTTCGGTTTCTTTTTTTCTTTCATTATTCATGTTGAATATTGAATCGCTTGACAACATGCTTTTTGTTCTGTATAATAAAAATACCAAATTAAAAAGGAGTATGGTTGTATGAAAAGATTTCTCTGTATTCTTCTTGCGCTGACGCTTGTGGGCTCGCTGCTGCTGTTCGGCGGCTGCGGCAAAAAAACGAACGATCCCGCCTCCGACGCCGCAAAGATCGCCGATGAACCCCAGGGCCCGCCCACCGACGACGACTTTGATATCCAGGTAGTGGAAAGTGACGACGGCTATGCGGTCCGCAAGGTGCTCATCATCACCAACAACTATCCTTCCACCGTGGGCATCGAGGCCAGCGGCGTGGCAAAGGACGCTTCCGGCGCCGAACTCGATACCTCCGACGACGAGATCAGAGCCCTTGCGCCCGGCCGGACCGGCATGATATCTTTGTACTTCACAGGCGGCGTTTCCGACGCGGAGATCACCTATGAAATGGAATACAACGCGGAACCGGAATATGAGGACGCGACCCCAAATCTGACGTATACGGATAAGGTTGAAAAAGACGGAAACAAAGCGACGGTTACCGTTGACGTTACCAACAACGGCGACGCCCCGGCCGAATTCGTTACGGCGCATCTTGTTCTTTTCGACGCCGACGGCGCGCTGATGACCATGACGGACAATCAGGTTTATACAAAAGCCAACGACTACAAGATCCAGCCCGGTGAAACGGTTTCCAATTCCATCGAAATCACCGTTTACAGCGACTTCGATCATTACGACTTATATCTGGAAGGCGTCGTTTCTGAATAAAACGATTCCTGCACCGCAAAAGAACGCACAAAAACCAATAATAAATCCACCCCGCAAAAAGGGTGGATTTGTTCTTGTATGACCTCATGTTACGGCAGACAGAAACGCCCGGAGCGTTCTCGCGTCCCGGTAGCCCTTGCAGTAGAGCCGGTGGAGCTTTTTCAGATCCCGGGTCACGGTTTTCACACCGCAGGTGTCGTCCGGCGCAAGGATCAGGCACCGCCCCTGTTTTTGCAGCGCCAGCGCCAGCGCCACGCCCTGCCGGTAGCGCAGCCCCTTGGTTTTCAGCCGGTCGGCAACGGCGGGATAGTGTTTTGTCAGCAGCCGCGCGCCGGTTTCGTCCGCCTTGCTTTCGGCGCTGTAGCTGAGCGGATGGGTGAGGATCAGCACCAGCTTTTCGCAGCCAAGCGCCAGCGCTTTTTCCACCGGCACCGGGTCCGCCACGCCGCCGTCGAAATAGGCGTTCCCCGCAACGAGCTGCGGCTTGCAGGCCAGCGGTATGGCGCAGGAGGCGTTGAATATTTTATAGTTGTTGCGGGAAAGATCCTGTTTGGTAAAATATACCGCTTCCCCGGTTTTCGCATCGGTGGACACCACCACCAGCGCGGCGGGGTTCTCCGTCAGCGCGTCGTAATCCAGCGGGGAATCGCCGCCTTCGTTCGAGAGGGTGCCGTAAACGTAGTCGAGGTCGATATATTCCCGCTTCTTCAGCACGGTATAGGGGCCCATATATTCCCGCCGCGCGGCGTATTCGGTATAAAAGGCATAATTCCTGCCCCGCTGCCCCGCGAGGAACGCCGCCATGTTGGCGCTGCCCGCCGAAACGCCCACACACAGATCAAATCCGAGCGCGTCGTCCATGCAGCGGTCCAGCACCCCGGCGCCGTAGATGCCCCTGAGGCCGCCGCCCACATCGATGATCCCGGTCATACGTCCGCCTCCCCGGAAGGCGAAGGCGTCGCTTTGTTCATCCTGCGGCGCAGCAGCGCGCCCATCTTTTCTTCGGCGCGGTTCAGGCGCGGCTTTACCCTGAGGAGCCGGAACAGCCCCCGCCGGATGAGGTCGATGGCGGTGCAGGCGAAATAGAGCCCCATAGCGCAGCCCACAAGCTCCAGCGCCAGCATCGGCGCGCTGCACTTCGGCAGGAACAAAAAATACCGTTTCATGCAGAATTCCCGCACAAGGGGATTTTCGTGGATCAGATACACACAGAACGCGGAAGGCGCCAGAAAAGCCGTGACCCTTTGCAGCCATCCCGGCAGGTTCAGCCGGGAAAAAAGCAGCAGCAGGCAGACTGCGGCGCAGACCACGGTGGGAGAGATGTAGCGGACCAGATAGTCGTCCCGATAGATCTGGCCGCGGGTCTGCAGCGTGATCTTACCGATCAGATACTTCGAAAGCGCGGTAAGCGCCGAAAAAACAACGTATCCCAGCAGCAGCGCCCATTTCGGCGCTTTTTTTAAGGGCTCGTTCCGTCTGATTGCGGCGCCGAGCACGTAGAGCACCACCAGCCACATGGGGCTGTAGCCGGAAGCCATGCGCAGCACGTCGATATAAGAAAAGATATCCGCCACCGAGCAGGCGAGGAAAAGCGTGACCGCCGTGACCCGGAGCTGCAGATCAGACAGCGCATCCAGCCCTGCGTTGAGCAGCGGCAGGAACAGAAAGAGCAGAAAATAGGAGCAGAAATACCAATACTGATTGGAGATCACGGGAAAAAACGCCTTTACGAAAGGATGGAAAACACTGTCGGGCGTCAGATTATAATTCGCGGGCTCAAGGAAGGAAAAAACCGCCGTCGCCAGTACGGTATAGAAACAAACGGTGAGCCAGAGGTTTGCAAGCCCGGCGTAGCGGACCTTCCTGCCCGCCCCCACGTAACCGGAGATCAGCGCGTAGATATCCACAGCGCCGAAGGCGAATAACTCAATCGTCCAGGCGGTTTCATAGCCGGCGGAAAACAGCGGATACCCTACCAGCGTGCCGCTGTAGAGCAACAGATGCAGAAGTAAAACCATAAACATGGCGACGCAGCGCAGCAGGTCGATCCCGTAATTCCGTTGAGTCAAAGATACCGCCCCCCTTCGGATGGTGTTTTCAGTATAGCACAAACGCCG